>JAIEMH010000080.1 GCA_019752245.1 Flavobacteriaceae bacterium | reverse complement strand
GGACATTAAGTTAAATTTCCAGTTTTTTAAGTCTATTTATAGTATGTTCTCAAATAAGTAATCAACTTTACGATTCTTAAAGTAATTGCTTTTTGCGACAGTGTTGATGCTAGTTCTTACAACAAAGACTTAGCGACAAGAAGAATGCAGTCGGTTTTGAAAACTTTAAAAGATTATAAAATAGCCATAGTTCCAAACATTGAATTGAATGCTGTTGGAGAAGATTTTAAACAATCAAAAAATCAAGCCGAAAACAGAAAAGTTGAGGTTTTTTACAAAACAATTACAATTAAAATGGCTAACTTTGATAAAGCTAAACAAATAGAAAATGAGGAAGCTATTGACGAAGTCCTCAATATTCCGTTAGAAGATTTGTTTAAAAATAAAAAAGCAGGCGACATAGTAAGGATTCAGAATATCAATTTCTTTCTTAATTCAGAAGTTGTGATTCCGGAATCTGAATCGGTTTTAGAAGAATTGTACGAGGTTATGTTACGTCATCCTAAAATGATTATTGAAATTCAAGGACATATTTGTTGTAATCCAAATGTAAATGACACCAAATTATCGTTTAGAAGAGCCAAATATATATTTAATTATTTGCGACGAAAAGGAATCGAATTAAATAGATTAGCATTTCGCGGATTTGGAAGTGCCGATCCAATATACCCAATTCCAGAAAGAAATTATCAAGAAAAGCAAGCCAACAGACGAGTAGAAATCTTAATTATAAGTAATGGATCATATTAAAATTATTTCACTATTTCTACTATTTTTTACAGCCACTTTTGGTCAGAAAAAGATGGATGTGTATTTTGATTTTGATAAATTTGAATTGAATGAAACTGCAATAAAAAAGATTAATTCTTGGATCGCAGAAGGAAAAAATTACCAAGTTGTTAAAATGTATGGTTTTTGTGATTGGAAAGGAACCAATACATACAACGATACTTTAGCCTTGAAACGTGTAAATCAAGTTTATAATTTTCTAAAAGAAAGCGAAATTGAAGTCAAAAAAGATATTGAAATTCGTGGGTTTGGAGAAGATTTTGAGCAATCTAAAGTGCAAGGAGAAAATAGGAGAGTTACCATCATTTATCAAGAAAAAACCGATGTAATTACTTCAGATAAAAAAGTTGAAATTCAAAAAGAGCTTCTAAAAGATAAGATTAAAGTTGCTAAAAAAGGCGATTTAGTAAAACTGGATAATATTTATTTCTTCAATAATTCGGCAAAAATAGTACCTAAATCAGAACCAGTTTTATATGAATTGTTGTGTGCTATGAATGATAATCCAAAGTTGGTTATTGAAATTCAAGGACATATTTGTTGTAAAACGCCGCAACAAGAGGATGTTATTTCTACAGCTAGAGCAAGAACGGTATACAATTATTTAATTCGAAATAAAATAGACCGTAAACGAATGACTTTTAAAGGATATGGAGTTTCAAGACCGATTCATCCAATACCAGAAAAAAATTCATTAGAAGAAGATGAAAATAGAAGAGTAGAGATTTTAATTGTTGAAAATTAATTCAAAAATCTGCAGACTATAATCTGCTATCTACAATCTTTCAATTATCTTTGCCCAACAACACAACAACTACAAAATGAGTTCTGACAACAGCCAACGCTACGCCATGCGCGGAGTTTCTGCTTCTAAAGAAGATGTTCACAATGCTATCAAGAATATTGATAAAGGATTATTTCCAAAAGCATTTTGCAAAATTGTTCCCGATTATTTAACTAATGACGAAGAATATTGTTTGATAATGCATGCTGATGGTGCAGGAACAAAGTCATCTTTAGCCTACATGTATTGGAAAGAAACTGGTGATATTTCTGTATGGAAAGGCATTGCTCAAGATGCATTGATAATGAATATTGACGATTTATTATGTGTGGGCGCAACAGATAATATTTTACTTTCATCAACAATTGGTAGAAATAAAAATCTAATTCCAGCAGAAGTAATATCGGCAATTATTAATGGAACAGAAGAATTAATAGCAGAGTTAAAAACTTTTGGTGTAACCATTCATTCAACTGGTGGAGAAACTGCAGATGTTGGCGATTTAGTGCGAACAATTATTGTAGATTCTACCGTAACTGCAAGAATGAAACGAAGTAAAGTAATTGATAATGCTAACATAAAACCTGGTGATGTTATTGTTGGTTTAGCTTCTTTCGGACAAGCAACATACGAAACAGAATACAACGGCGGAATGGGAAGTAACGGTTTAACATCGGCACGACATGATGTTTTTGCACATTATTTAGCGGATAAATTTCCAGAAAGTTTTGATAGTTCTGTGCCTAAAGATTTAGTTTATTCTGGAGCTGTTAAACTTACCGATTCTGTTGAAAACTCTCCAATAGATGCTGGAAAATTAGTGCTTTCTCCAACGAGAACTTATGCACCAATTATAAAATCTATTTTAGCTAAATATTCTTCAAACGAAATTCACGGAATGGTTCATTGTTCTGGTGGCGCACAAACTAAAGTGTT
>JAIEMH010000184.1 GCA_019752245.1 Flavobacteriaceae bacterium | reverse complement strand
ATGGGTGGCGGATTTATAAGCTTATTACAAGGTTATGTTGCTGATGTTGCAACCATCCAGTCAAGTTATGTCGTGGGTGTGCTATGTTTTGCTTATTTGGCGTTCTACGCATGGAAAGTAAGCGGCATCTTAAAAGCCCAAGGAATTAATTTCGACAAAAAACTTAGTGGAGGACATTAGAAATACAAAATACAAAATAGTTAAAAACTCCGATTGAATTAATAGTTCTCTCGGAGTTTTTTTATGCCAACGGTTGGCTGTTTTCAGCAACTAAATTTCTTTTTAGCCAGACAACAAATCAAATTATTAATATTCAGGATGCTTTAAGTAATGAAAAAGAAATTAGAATATATAAGATTGCTGAAATTACGAATTACTCTCAACTTTTTAGAATTTATCAGGCAACGGACAAAAAATGGAATGTTGAATATTATAAATGTCATAGAGCAACCAATGAAAAAGAAAAAAGTAGATATGAAAAAGTGCCAATTATTGTAAAAACCGATTTTGATTTACTGTGGTTAAAAATATTAAATACGGACATTGATAATTTGCCAAATTGGGATAAAATTAAATACAAACTAAAAAAGAAAGGTGAAATAACAATTGAGCGAGGAGAATATGAATTAAATTCGGAACAAGTTAAAGTAATGGACGGTGAATCCTGTATAGTAATGATTCGAAATAAAAGTAAATTAAACATTATTGCTTACTCAAACCCTGAAACCTATTTTGAATATTATCCTGAAGTTGACGAATTAAATTCATTTGTTGAATTATTGAATCTTTTGAAAACTGAATTTGACGAATTAAAGAAATAATGCCTTCCACTAACATTGGTTCCAAGAAATGGCGAGGCATGGGATTTATCTAAAATGGAAAAGGTTTTTTAATTTAAAGTTTTGGTTATATTTGTAGAGGCTTGCTATTGCTTCATCACCACTTCTTTAAACCGCGAAACATTATAGCCAGTTTTAAAATAGAACAATAACGCAACATAAAATTCGACAGAGATAAATTGTTAAATAGCATTTGTATAATTTATGAAAAAACCTGAAATACCTAAAAACGAGATCGAAAGATTAAAAGAATTAGAATCCTATCAAATTATTGGTGAGATGGAGGACTTTGATTATGACTTTTTGACTCAAATGGCATCAGAAATATGTGGAACAAAAATTTCTTTAATAAGTCTTATCACAGATGAAAAACAATGGTTTTTATCACACAATGGATTAGAGACTAGAGAAACACCAAAGGAATTTGCTTTCTGTGCACATGCTATCAACAGGCCAGAGGAGGTATTTGTTATTGAAGATTCCAGAAAAGACGAACGTTTTTATGACAATCCGCTTGTTACAGGTGATCCAAATGTCATTTTTATGCAGGAGTGCCTTTAATCAACGAGGATGGATTTGCCTTAGGTACTCTTTGTGTAATTGATGACAACCCAAAAAAACTAAATGAGCAGCAAATCTTGTCATTGAAAATGTTGTCGAGGCAAGTAATGAAATTGCTAGAATTGCGAAAAAGATCAAAAGAATTAGATAAACTTAATGTCAAACTTTCAAAAGCAACGGTATTATTTAATGAAAGTCAAAGGATAAATAAAATTGGTGCTTGGGAATTGGATTTAGTAACTGGAGTTACCGATTGGACAGACGAGGTTTATTCCATATACGATGTGAGTGTAGATTTTGACCACAACAAAGAAAATGCAATTAGTTTTTATCATCCTGATGACCAGTCTATTATCATTGATGCAATAGAGCAAACTATTGCTACTAGAATTCCTTTTGATGTAACATGTAGGTTGATATCGAACAAAGGCTTACAGAAATGGGTGAGGTCAACTGGAATTTTTTGGCAAGAAATTGGTGAAAACCCCAAGTTAATTGGCTCGTTCCAAGATATATCTAGTGCAATAAGAATAAAAGAAGAATTGGAAGAAGCTCATGCTGCAAACCAAGCAATTTTAAATGCCAGTACCCAAGTCAGTATTATCAGCACAGATACTTCTGGTGTAATCACTTCTTTCAATAAGGGGTCAGAATTGCAATTAGGTTACACTTCTAAAGAAATGATAGGGAAACAAACACCTCAAATTATTCACCTAAAAGAGGAAGTAGAAAAGGTAGGTAAAGAACTTTCGATAAAACACAATACTAAAATTGAAGGATTTGATGTTTTTGTTACACATGCAAAGGCAGGACTACATGAGACCAGAGAATGGACTTATGTTCGCAAAGATGGTACATCATACCCAGTATTGCTCTCTGTAACAGCAGTAAAGCAAAATGGAATAATTACGGGTTTCTTGGGCGTTGGAATCGATATTACAGAAATTAAAAAGGCTGAAAAAGAAGTCTCGGCTTTATTAGATATAACTCGAGATCAAAATGAAAGACTAAAGAATTTTGCCTTTATAGTTTCACATAACTTAAGATCCCATGCTGGTGGGATTTCAATGTTGCTAGACATTTTTAAAGAAGAAAGTCCTGAAATTTATG
>JAIEMH010000064.1 GCA_019752245.1 Flavobacteriaceae bacterium | reverse complement strand
ATGACATTATTAGATTAGCAATTTTTCTAGCAAATATATAATTTGCTATACTTTTTTTAAATTAAAATCGATATATGGCATTTAAACCGTGCTAAAGTTGAATCTTCATGCACTTTATCGATTACTGTTATATAAAACAATGATTATGCCACAAAAAAAATCCGCCATTTCGACGGATATTTTTATTTTTAAGACTAAAATTTAATTCAAAATGTAGTCAATTAAAATATTTGAAAAAGTACTACCTCCAGATGTTGTTGTAGATTTAATTGGACCAACATCTTTAGCAAACCAATACTCTGTATCAGCTATAGTATTTGGTAAACCGGTCATTGAAGTAACTTGATGAATCGTCATTTTTATAACATTTGGATATACTTCACCATCAACAGTTTCTGTATTCCCAACAGATAAAATAGTACCTGTATAATTTGTATTCATAGAAATAACAGGGATTATTGGATCATTGTATGTTGTCGTTTGGTTATAGCTACCTGTCCAAGTGTTACCTGGTGTTAAATAATCTTTTAGAAGAAGCATTTCATATCCAGTTTGTACTCCTGTAAAAGTTCCTGCGTTAATTGTTAAATCTTCAACTTTTAAATAATAATTTCCAGATGATTTTCTTAGTCTAGTAATTCCAGAAGCACCAGAACCACCTCCAGTACCAGTTGTTTGATTAAAAGTGTAATATGTTAAACCTCCAATACTATTTACAGAAATCATTTTCATTGGTTGTTGTGTAACACCATTCTGACTCATTGTCCATTGGTTATTCAATGCTGCAGGCCAATAGTCACCTGAAGAAGTTCCACCTCCTGTGCCTCCGCCTCCAGTACCTCCACCACCAGTTCCTGTTCCGCCACCGCCAGTTGGTGTAGTTATTTGAGCCGCTAAAACTGGATCCAATGGCTCGTTATCACAAGATACAAAAAGAAAAAAGGATACCGTAAAAAGAAAAAAAGATAAAATATTTTGCTTGTTCATAATTATATAAATTTGTTCAAATATAATTATTTTTTGGATACTTTAAATTATTTTTTTGGTACTCTAGTTAATAGAATTAATCCTATTACAAAGAAAACTCCCAAAAACACAATTGCATTTCTCATTGAACCAGTAATTAGGTCAATTGTTCCATAAATTGTCATTCCTATAACGATTCCAACTTTTTCTGTAACGTCATAAAAACTAAAAAATGAAGCTGTATCTTCGGTTTCTGGTAAAAATTTTGAATAGGTAGAACGTGCAATAGATTGTATTCCTCCCATCACAAGACCCACAAATCCTGCAGTAATATAAAATTCAACTGGTGTGTGAACAAAATAAGCAAAAGCACAAAGTATCGCCCAGATACCATTTAAAAATATTAGTGTATTTATATTTCCAAATTTTTCTGATACTCTTGATGTAATCACGGCACCAACAACTGCTACCAATTGAATTAATAAAATACTAATTATCAATCCCATTGTTTTATTATCTGAACCCCAATCAATTTCGGTTGCGCCAAAATAGGTTGCAACAAGCATTACAGTTTGTACTGCCATGATAAAAACAAAATAACTGTATAAGTATCTTTTTAATCGCAAGTTTGATTGCAATTGTTTCCAAACTAATTTTAACTCATGAAAACCTTTAAAAATAAAATCTTTGGTAATTGGAACGTTATTTCTATTTCCTTTTGGTAAATAATAATAGGTAATATGACTAAATCCGATCCACCAAACACCAACCATAACAAATGATATTTTCATTGCCATTTTAGGAGTTTCAATACCGAAAGTATTTGGAAACATCACCATCAACAAATTGATAATCAACAATAAAGTACTTCCAATATATCCCATTGAAAAACCTTTTGCACTAACTCTATCTTGTTGTTCTGGAAAAGCAATATCTGGAAGATATGAATTGTAAAAAACTAAACTCGACCAAAAACCTATTAATCCAAAGAAATAAGCAGTATAACTCCAAAATAAATTATTTATATCAAACCAATAAAGACAAATACATGATAGTCCACCTAAATAGCAAAAGAAGCGCATAAATGCTTTCTTATTTCCCAAATAATCTGAAATTCCTGATAAAATTGGAGAGCAAATGGCTACGATTAAAAATGCAAAAGCTGTTACAAAGCTTATCATTGCAGTATCTTTAATTTCTTTTCCAAATAAAAGAACATAATTTTTACCACTTTCTTTAAAAATCATTTCATAGAAAATAGGAAAAACTGCAGATGCAATAACTAGACTGTAAACAGAGTTAGCCCAATCATAGAAAGCCCAAGCGTTAAGTAATTTAGAATGTCCTTTTGGTAAGTTTGGCATGTTATAATAGTTTTAAAATAAAAAAAGCTGTCTACCAAAATTTCGGAAGACAGCTTCAAATATACTCTTTTTTTATAATTTGGATATTATTTTTTTGTCTTTGTAAACATTGACATGAACATGAATAAATGGATTAGTAAAAAATACAAATTATATCACAATATTTCTGGTTTCGTAAAATAGTGTCTCTAATATTTGGCAACCC
>JAIEMH010000406.1 GCA_019752245.1 Flavobacteriaceae bacterium | reverse complement strand
AATAACTTTCAGAACGTTCGGCATCCCAACCAGACAGACTTCCTACATTGTAATAGGTATTGGCATTTTTGTCATAAGGTCCAGGTGATGAAATTGACGCACCAGCAACACCAGCCATATAGTCGGGTTCTTTGCGAACTACTAGCGGTTTTGAAGGGTCAATATACAGTAAGTTTTTAGCTTTTACATAAGCCGTAAGTTCAGGAATTTGCTTTTCTATTTCCGATTGAAATTTTTCTGGAGTAGTATGTTGCAACGATATTTTATCAATAACTTGACGTATAACTTGCAATTTATCGGATGGTTTTGGTACTGTTCCTAAATATTTTGACCACAATTTATCGGCTAGAACAAACATTTTTTCGTGTAATTCTTTCTTGTGTGCCAGTGCTTTTTGATAAATTTCATCGGCTGTATAACTCGGCTGAATGTCAAAATCAAATTTTTTAGCATACAATTCCTTCCCTAATCTAAAGGATCTTGGCGTTTTGTTATCCAGTTTTTGCAACCAGACAACATAGCTTTTAATGGCTTCAACCGATTTCTGTGCTTTGTTTAAAATAGTAGTTTTATCAGTTTCCGATAATTTGCTTTTCTCTATAGAAGTTTTCAAATCGGATTCAAATACTGAAATACCACCCAAATTCTGGTCGATGGCCAATTGTGTATGTTCAACTGTTGGATTTTTAATATTCTTTTTTGCCGCTTCATAATATGCAGAAATGTTATCCATTTTAGCACCAAAATTCTTCAATCTGGTTTCTAAAGTATCATAACTTCCATTTAAAATTTCAGCAAAAGATCCACAAACATTATATTCAGACGGATTCCAAGTATCCGATTTTAATTCGTTTATTGAAAAAAGTGAACTTTCAGAATAATTTTTAATCATGTAAAAATCAGTCTTATTATTATCCGATAAATCAGTAATGGTATAACCTTTCAACGAATCTAAAGTTGCTGTTACAAAGTCGGCCACTCTTTTAGTATAAGCAGCATCTGGAACTACCAGAACGCTATCATACTTATGAAATCCTTGACTGGAAGCCCAACCCGGATTCAATTTCCATAAAGTATCAATAAAAGTTTCCTTGTACTTTTCGAAATTATCATTCGCAGAACCATTGTCTTCTTTTTTACAAGAAGAAAAAAGTAAAATAAGCCCTAAAACAATAATATTTTTTTTCATGGAAAAAGAGTTTTATAAATTAAAATCTGTGATTATTAATTGAGCGATGTCTTTAAAACATCAATTTTCAATTGCAAATGACTGGACAATACCTGAAACGGACTTAGTTCTTGAAGTGCTTTATCAGACGAAGCAAAATCTATTAAATCATTTACGTTTTCTATAACTTTCGATAGTTTTTCCTCTGCAGCTGTAACATTCTGGTGCGCAATTAAATCTATTATTTCCTGAAACTTAAGCCTCAGTTCTTCTATCGTATTTGTATCCATTTTGTGTCCGATTTACTTTACCTCTTTTCGACCTCTCTGTATTTCTTCAAAGGTACTGCATTTTACGATTTCTTCTTCTTCAAAAATCAGCATGGGTAAATGTATAAAATCTACTTCCGACAAATCTTCTTTTAAATAAAAGGCAATATCTTCTAGATTATAAAACCACTCTCTATCATACTTTACTTTATGAATTGTGGCATCTTCCAATAATAATTTTTCAATTAAAGGTTTCATCTTAATTTTAATACTTTATTTTTTTTTGAACACAGATCGAAGAAATTGGAATAATTATAAAAATTTCTCAGATTTCTCCAATCTGCGTTCCAAATCTTCAATGCTCTAATTTAATACGCCAACAATTCCTTCAAGGCTTCTTCAAATCTCACTTTAGGCAAATATTGATCTTCCAACGATTTCACAAATGGAATTGGACTTTCCAAACTTCCCACGCGTTTTACTGGTGCATCTAGATATTGGAACGCATTCTCCATGATGAACGACGAAATATCACTTGAAACTCCACCAAAAATAGTGTCTTCTTGCAAAATAATACATCTTCCTGTTTTCTTAACCGATGCCAAAATTGCTTCTGTGTCCATTGGAACTAATGTTCTCAAATCGATTAAATCAGCTTTGATTTCTGGATTTTTATTTAAAGTTTCTAAAGCCCAATGTACTCCAGCTCCAAAAGATATGATAGTAACATCAGTTCCTTCTTTAATCAACGATGCTTTTCCAAACGGAATAGTATAATAATCTTTAGGAACATCTTGATAAACCGAACGATACAATTGCTTGTGCTCAAAGAACATCACAGGATTCGGATCATTAATTGCAGTATTCAAAAGTCCTTTTACATCGTAAGGAAACGCTGGATAAACAACTTTCAAACCTGGTGTTTTGGTAAACCAAGCTTCGTTTGTTTGCGAATGAAATGGTCCGGCTTGTGTTCCGCCACCGCAAGGCATTCTTACTACTACGTCGGCTTTTTCGTTCCAACGGTAATGTTGTTTTGCCAATAAATTTACAATTGGGTTGAATCCTGTAGAAACGAAATCGGCAAATTGCATTTCTACAATCG
>JAIEMH010000127.1 GCA_019752245.1 Flavobacteriaceae bacterium | reverse complement strand
TATATTCCAATCATTAGAAGATTTTATAAATCGAATTCCTATTGGTATTGAAAGCTTGCAGATTTTAATTTTTATAGGAGCTTTTCGTTTTACAGGCAAAAGAAAGAATGAGCTTTTAATAGTAGCACGATTGATTCTGATCAACTTCAAACCAGAAGACCGAAGTTTATTATTACTTCAAGAACCTGTAAAGGAGTATCAATTGCCTGTATTAGAACGTTCGCTTTTTGAAGATGCTTTTGACGAAATAGAGTTATTGGATTTTCCAGTTTCAGTTACCCCGTTTAATTTATTACAAACTTCTTTTCGTAGTGCTATTATGGCTAAAGATTTGACGAAGTATCATAAAAAAACGGTTAGAATGTTGGCTTATTTGATTTCAAGGAAACACGTTCCTACCAAAAGAGGCGCTATGTATTTTGGAACTTGGATCGATGCAGAAGGGGATTTTTTTGATACGGCACATTTTGCTGATAGCTTGCAACACTACCCATTTAAAGGTGGAGGATGTTATCTTTTGCTTGGACAAGTTGAAGTAGATTATCACTTCCCAACTGTTACCATTTCAAAAATGGCAAAAATGCCTTTTATCCCGGATCCACGTTATGCTGCAACAGATGAAAAACGTTTCCATACACAACAACAAATTAAGGAAGATGTAAGTATGACCAATCGTGCACCTTACCCTCAAGAACATGAAATAAATTTGCCAAGACAAAAAATGATTCAAAATAGATGAAAAAACTAGAATATGCTATCGTTGATATTGAAACCACCGGCGGGAATGCCAGTCACAGTCGTATTACTGAAATTGCAATTATCATTCACGATGGCAAAAAGATAATTGACTCTTGGGAATCATTAGTAAACCCAGAAAAGGAAATACCCACTGCAATTTTTGCATTGACTGGCATTAACAACGAACTGGTTAAAGACGCACCTACCTTTGACTTTATTTCGGAAAGAGTTTTAGCGTTGCTTACCGATAGAATCTTTGTAGCACATAATGTAAATTTTGACTACTCGTTTGTTCGTCACCAGTTACAAGAATCAGGTTTCAAATGGACAGCTAGAAAATTATGTACTGTACGGGCAGCTAGAAAAATTAAACCAGGATTGCCTTCTTATAGCTTGGGAAAGCTTTGTAGGTCTTTAGCTATTCCACTTGAAAATGCACATCGTGCAGGTGGCGATGCCCAAGCAACGGCACTCTTGTTTAGCAAACTATTGGAATGGGATGCAGCACATGAAATAGCGAAGATGATCAAGAATACAGCACAAGATCAACGGCTTCCTCCCAATTTACCGCCTAAAGATTTTGAACAACTACCTGAAAAACCAGGTGTATATTATTTTCATAATCAAGAGAAAAAAGTAATCTATGTTGGGAAGGCCAAAAATCTAAAAAAAAGAGTGGCCTCTCATTTTACTGGTAATAGTATTTCACTCCAAAGACAAAATTTTTTGCGTGACGTCTATTCTATATCGTTTGAAGTATGTGCCACAGAATTTATGGCGCTCTTATTAGAATGTAATGAAATCAAAATGTTATGGCCAAAGTACAATAGGGCATTGAAAAGGTTTGAACCTAAATTTGGACTCTATGAATATGAGGCTCGAAACGGATATCGATACCTAGCCATTGCAAAGTTGGGCAAATTTCAATCGTGTCTTGAATCCTTCAATACTTTACAAGATGGAATAAATTTATTACGAAGTCTTTCCGACCAATTTGGAATTCATTTTAGATTTTGTAATTATGGGACTGTTAATGATGGAGAACTATTGCAAATTTCAGAAGTAAATGAATTACCCGATATTTTGGAACACAATCAACAAGTACAAAATGCTCTGGACTATTTAGTAAACAATAGCGCTAATTTTGTCCTGATTGATAAAGGAAGATCAAATGATGAGCGGAGTTGTGTTTGGGTAGAACATGGGCAATTTTATGGAATGGGTTACATCGCATCGGATATTGTAATTACACATATATCGGAGATTAAAGATTATGTCACTCCTTACCGGAGTTCTAATTATATTATGCAATTGATTTATGCCTACGCTGAAAAATATCCTTTTAAAGTACAGAGACACGAAATTTCGTAGTGCTTAATCCTATATTCTAAATTATTATACTTGATGATAAGTATCTTTTTAAGCATCCTATGAATAGCTATTACCATACATTATCTCAACCAAATTGTTAACAATAAAAAAAAGCCTTTGTAAATCAATTGTTTACAAAGGCTTTTGTGGAGTCGCCGAGAATCGAACTCGGGTCCAAACAAGCAATCAAAGAGCTTTCTACACGCTTATTTTCTGATTGAATTTTCGTTATTCTGCTTGGCCAAAAACAGCCACAAAATACTTATCTTCTTAAATTTTCGTAACAGCCCCGAAGCTTCACTGTTCTTAGGTTTATTTTTACGATTCACCTAAACCGACCGCCACAAACCAAAGCTATCGAGGTGAATCCTGCTTTCCTACCTGGTAGGACGAGGCTAATCTTACTTTAATTCAGATTATGCAGCAAGAGCGTAGTTTCC
>JAIEMH010000186.1 GCA_019752245.1 Flavobacteriaceae bacterium | reverse complement strand
TATAATAAGCTCCTTGAGCCAAGCAACCTGTGTAAATTTGTTCTATTTTCATACCTAAATAATTATAACGTAAAATTAAATAGTTTTTACAGATATGTGAGTAACTTTTGTTACAATTTTAACAAAATAAAAAAGAACTGAAAAATGCATCAGTGCTTTGCCCCAAAATGAACTAAATTTCACTAGTTTACAACAGCGTAGACGGACAGATATAATTGGTTTTTGGAATTGTTGTGCTTTTAATTGCTCCAAATCCACCAATGACATCGACAAAATTATCAAATCCTTTTTGTTTCAAAATTGATGCTGCAATCATGCTTCTATAACCTCCAGCACAAATAATTATAAAGGGTAATTCTTTTGGAAATTCGGCTATATGTTTATCCAATTCGTTTAATGGAATAGTTATAGAATTAACGATATGTTCCGATTGATACTCACTTGCTTTTCTAACATCAATAATGATTAACTTCTCTTTTTTATATTTTTCTTCTAATTGTTTTGCACTGATCCTATTAATAATTTCTATCTCTTTTTTAGCTTTTTTCCATGTTTGGAATCCACCATCTAAAAAACCTACCACATTGTCATAACCTACTCTCGATAGTCTAATAATAGCTTCTTCAATTTTACTGTTGTCATCACTAACAATTAAAATGTTTTGCTTAATATTTACTATCATTTCGCCAACCCACATTGCAAAACTGCCATCAATTCCAATATTAATGCTGTTGGGAATATAACCTTTTGCAAATAGTTCAGCTGCTCTAATATCTAAAATTAACGCATTTGTCTCGTTTGCAATTAATTCAAAAACCTTGGTATTGTAGGGTTTCTTTCCTCTTTCGATAATAGCATCAAGACTTTCATATCCTTGAATATTAATCAATACATTTTTAGGAAAATATTGCGGTGGTGTTGTCAATCCAGTTAAAATAGCTGTGACGAATTCGTCTTCAGTAAGATTTGGGTTCAAGGCATAATTGGTTTTCTTTTGGTTTCCCAAGGTATCCGTAGTTTCTTTACTCATATTTTTACCGCAAGCACTTCCTGCACCGTGATTTGGATAAACTATTAAATCATCCGACAAAGGCATGATTTTAGTACGAAGCGAATGAAACAAATGGCGCGCTAATTTGTCTTGAGTTAAATCGGCAATTACATGCTGTGCTAAATCTGGACGACCAACATCACCAATAAATAAAGTATCTCCAGAAATCAACCCTTGCTCCTTTCCATCTTCGTTAGATATTAAAAAACAGGAACTTTCCATAGTGTGACCTGGTGTGTGTATCAATTTTATTTGAATACCACCAACAGTAAAAATCTCACCATCAGTTCCAATATGCATAGCAAAACCAGTTTTTATTTGGGTTGGACCATAAACAATTGTAGCACCAGTTTTTCTTGCTAAATCAACATGACCCGAAACAAAATCGGCATGAAAATGAGTCTCAAAAATATATTTTAATTGTACACCATCACGTTCCAATCGCTCCATATAAGGTTGCGTTTCTCGTAGTGGATCTACAATGGCAGCTTCGCCGTTAGAAGTAATATAATAGGCAGCCTCAGCAATACATCCTGTATAAATTTGCTCTAATTTCATTGGATAAAAATTTCATCAAATGTAAACGAACAAATTAGTTTAAAATATGATAAATATCAGATGCTTACTTGAGAAAAAGCTCTTTGGTGATGATGTATATTCCCATAAGAAGTACCATCCAACCAAAACCAGTTTTGAGTTTATCACCAGATATTTTTTTAGATAGTATGTTTCCTATAAAAATACCAATAACTGAACAAGAAGTAAATAATAATAATGTTTTCCAATCGATAACTTGGTCTGGTCGAATATCGCCTACAAAACCGACTAGCGATTGTGTTGCTACTATAAAAAGTGAAGTTCCAACAGCAATTTTCATGGGAGTTTTAGCTAAAAATAATAGTGCCGGAATGATAAGAAATCCGCCACCAGCACCGACAAATCCTGCCACCAACCCGATGAAAAGTCCGTTTAAAACTATTTTGAAATAATTTAACGGTTTATCGTCAGTACTAATTTCAGTTTTAATAGGTTTAATCATTCGTAAAGAGGCAATAATCATCACTAAGGCAAAAACTACCATAATCAACATTGATTTATGAAATACAAAATCATTAGAGCTGAAAACAGTTTCTGGAATGGCAGGAACAATTAATTTGCGAGTAATAAAAACAGCTGTCAAAGTAGGAATACCAAATAAAACCACTTTCTTAAAATCGACCAACTTTTGCTTTGCTTTTTGAAATCCTCCAACAAAAGCTGTTGTTCCAACAATAAATAGTGAATAAGCAGTGGCTAAAATTGGCTCTATACCAAGAACATAAACAAGAATAGGAACCGACAAAATAGAGCCGCCACTACCTATTAATCCCAGTGTAATTCCGACGAAAACGGCTAATATGTATCCAATAATTTGGTTGACTTCCATTTACTATTTTTTGATACTACAAAGTAAATTCTTTTTTTAATTTGCAACAAAAAAGTATACTTTTTTCTGTGTCGCAGATCT
>JAIEMH010000059.1 GCA_019752245.1 Flavobacteriaceae bacterium | reverse complement strand
TGACTATAAATGATGTCATTAACTTTAACAATTCTTATTCACAACAGATAAGCAATTGACACATTTAAACTAGATTTGAAAACCAAAAGAAAAACATTCAAAACGAATCGGTTTATTTGAATTCGATAGTTTTAGATACAATTGCTCGTTCTTCTGAAAAAATTAAATCTAAAAATCTAAAAATAGCATCCCAATTTGATGATGATTTCTATACCAAATCAGATACTTATTTACTTTCAATTGTAATTAGCAATATTATTTCAAATGCTGTAAAATATTCTAATGATAACGGAACGATTCATGTTTCGCTGTCCAAACAAAACGATAAAATAATTTGTACCGTTACCGATAATGGAATTGGTATTCAATCTAAAGATTTAGACAAAATATTTAATTCTTTTTACAGATCTGATGTGGTCAATCATCCTGAAATTAAAGGCACTGGTTTAGGTTTATCAATTGTTAAACGATTGTGCGATTTACTATCCGTTTCTATTACAATTTCTAGCGAAGAACATGTTGGAACAACCTTTATTTTAAGCATTCCCTAATTTTATATTAAGTTTATCTTAAGCATTACTTTTATAGCTTTCCTATCTTTGTATCAAGAAAAAGAACATAATAATGCTTGAAAAAATCATCGCTTTTAGCTTAAAAAACAAACTAATAGTTTTACTATTTACTCTAGGAATTTTTGGATTTGGCGTATATTCTGTATTCCAAATTTCAATTGGTGCTGTTCCTGATGTGACTAACAATCAGGTTCAAGTAATTACAACTTCTAGAAACCTTTCTACACAAGATATAGAACAATTTATTACTTATCCTGTAGAAATTGAAATGGCTAACTTGCCTGGCGTTAAAGAAATTCGCTCTATTTCAAAATTTGGACTATCCGTAGTAACCATCGTTTTTGATGATGATATGGGTTCGTATCTTCCAAGGCAATTAATCGCTGAAAAAATAAAAACAGCTTCTGAAAAAATTCCTCCAGGTTTTGGAACTCCAGAAATGGGACCCATTACAACTGGTTTGGGCGAAATTTATCAATACATATTAGATGTAAAGCCCGAATATAAAAATCAATATTCTGTAACCGATTTAAGAACCATTCAAGATTGGGTTGTAAAACGTCAATTGTCGGGAATAAAAGGTGTTGTAGAAATAAATACTTGGGGCGGTTATTTAAAACAATACGAAGTTGCTATAAATTCGTCTAAATTAAAAGCGATGAATATTTCAACAATTGATGTTTTCAATGCTTTGGAAAATAACAATAGTATTGCTGGTGGTGCTTACATTGAAAAGGTGAATCAAAGTTATTTTATTCGTGGTGAAGGAAAAGTAAAATCGCTTGAAGATATCGAGAATATTGTAGTTAAAAACACTAATGGAATTCCAGTTTATGTTAAAGATGTTGCGCAAATAGGTTTTGGAAGTGCCAATCGTTTTGGAGCAATTACCGGAAATGGTCAAGGCGAAAAAGTACTTGGTCAAGTAATGATGCTAAAAGGCGGAAACTCCAAACAAGTAATTGGAGATGTAAAAGCAAGAGTTGCCGAAATTCAAAAAACATTACCAAAAGGTGTTTACATTAACCCATTTTTAGAACGAAGTGAATTGGTAGGAAAAACTACGTTTACCGTTGCTGAAAATCTTATTTTAGGTTGTCTAATAGTAATTTTTGTTGTCGTTCTTTTGTTAGGGAATTGGCGTTCTGGATTGGTGGTTGCTTCTGTAATTCCGTTGTGTTTATTGTTTGCAATTTCGTTCATGAATATTTTCGGAATCGATGCTAATCTCATGAGTTTAGGCGCAATAGATTTCGGAATTATAATTGATGGAGCCGTAATTATTGTAGAGTTTATAGCCTTTCAAATTGCCTATAAATCGAAGCATCTGGTAAATTTAACTAGTGAAGACCGACAAATTCAAATTGATGAAATCACTTATAAAAGCGCTTCTAAAATGATGAATTCTGCCGTTTTTGGTCAGCTAATTATCTTAATTGTTTTTATTCCAATTCTATCATTATCTGGTGTTGAAGGAAAAATGTTTAAGCCAATGGCAATGACCTTTAGTTTTGCATTAGTAGGAGCAATGCTGCTTTGTTTTAGCTATGTTCCGGTAGTTTCCTCTTTATTTTTAAAACCTAAAGAAGAAAATCCAAATTCGTTTTCGTCACGATTAATTACCAAAATGAATTCGTGGTATTTACCTGTAATTACTTGGGCTTTAAACAATACAAAAAAAGTAATTTATGGCGCAATCTCTTTATTAGTTTTTGCAATTGTACTTTTTACAACCATGGGTGGTGAATTTATTCCGACTTTAGATGAAGGAGATTTTGTGATTCAACCGGTTTTAAAAACAGGAACATCATTAACAAAAACGATAGCAACAACAACTAAAATTGAAAAAATAATTTTGAAAAACTTTCCAGAAGTTACACAAGTTGTAAGTAGAATTGGTGCTGCAGAAGTACCAACCGATCCAATGAGTATGGAAGAATCTGATATTATTGTAAAGCTAAAACCAAAAGGAGAGTGGGTTTCTGCAGAT
>JAIEMH010000328.1 GCA_019752245.1 Flavobacteriaceae bacterium | reverse complement strand
CTTGGAACAAGACTGGGTGTCAATAAAATCCATTTAGTTCGAGGACTGTAATTGCTTTATGCTATACATGCTGTACAATACATACTGTACATACATTTATAAGATAAAAGAAAAAGATTTAACTAATCTCGATCCTGTAGTTCGAGACGTTGTGCCTTTTTATGGAAGACATTGGTCATTGTTTATTGGTTATTATGGATTGAAAAAAGTATATAGTAAGCTTAAAGGATTGAAAAAATGAATGTTAAGGTTTCCGTAATTATACCAATGTACAACGCAGCCGCCCATTTAGAACAATGTGTGGCATCACTGTTGGCGCAAACTTTGGTACATTGTGACTATATTTTTGTCAATGATGGTTCAAAAGATGAAAGTCAGTCTATTATTGAGCACTATCAAAAAATTGATCCTAGAATACTTCTTATCAACCAAGAAAATCAAGGTGTTAGTGTTGCTAGAAATACTGGATTGAAGTATGCTAAAGGCGATTATATTGGTTTTGTAGATGCTGATGATTTTATAGCGAACGATTATTTTGAGCAATTGTATCAAACCGCTGTTGCTTTAGATTTGGATGTTGTTAGTTGTAACTATTATTTTACCAATTCAGGTCGAAGGTATGCGTCGAAAGCGCCGTTTGCAGAAGGTGTTGTTTTTGAAAAAGAATTTATAGAAGAAAACATAGTTGCTCAACTTATAGGAGATGACAATTTAAATTCCATTTGGAATAAGCTTTACAAAAGTAGTTTGATTGTTGGTAATGCCATTTCATTTCCGCAAGGTGTTGCTTTGGGTGAAGACGGATTGTTTAATTTGGACTGTTTTTCTAAAGCGCATCGTGTTTTTTTTACTTCTTATGTTGGGTATCATTATCAAGAAGTTCAAGGAAGTGCTACTAGAGCTTTGCAAACTAAAAACTATTTTAAACGCATTGAAGAAGACTATCAGCAAGACTATACCTTGTTTGGAAACAAGTATTTGGATGCTGAAAAAATAGCTTTTTTAAAGGCTAAAAAATTCATAAAAAAGATTATCGCTTTACTTCACTTTTACTATGATCCCGTTACTAATCTTGCCCAATTGCAAAAGCGACAATTGCGTAATGAAGTTGTTTATCATCAAACCACAAAAAAAATTTTGGAGCGGTACTATAATGTACTATTTTTACAAAAATCTAAATACGAACAAATTATATTGTTTGCCCTAAAATATAAATCAACGTTTATTATTGACTGGGTTATTGCGTATAGTAATTTTAGAAATAAAAAATAGAAGGATGAAGGTATTAGTAACTGGAGCAGCAGGTTTTATTGGTTTTCACTTGAGTAAAAAATTAATTGCTCTTGGTTATGAAGTGGTTGGTTTGGACAACATAAATGATTATTATGACGTAAATTTAAAATATGGGCGTCTTAATGAATTGGGTATTGCTAAAGATGCAATAGCTTATAATGCTTTTGTTTCTAGTACTCAATCTACGTTTAAATTTATAAAACTTAATTTAGACGATAGGGAAAATATGGATTTGCTTTTTTCAAAAGAGCATTTCAATTTGGTTTGTAATTTAGCGGCTCAAGCTGGTGTACGGTACAGTTTGGAGCAGCCTTTTAAATATTTGGACAGCAATGTTTCGGGCTTTCTTTGTGTATTAGAAAATTGTCGAAATTATAACATAGACAAACTTATTTATGCTAGTAGTTCTAGTGTTTATGGGTTGAATGAAAAAATTCCATTTTCTACAAGCGATGCTGTAGATCATCCGATAAGTCTTTATGCTGCAACTAAGCGCGCTAATGAATTGATGGCGCATACTTATAGTCATTTGTTTCATATTAAAACTATTGGACTTCGTTTTTTTACGGTTTATGGTCCTTGGTCTAGACCTGATATGGCTATGTTTTTATTTACTGATGCCATCTTGAATGACCAACCTATTCAAGTTTTTAATAACGGAAACCTTTCTAGAGATTTTACTTACATTGATGATATTGTAGATGGTATTTACGGCATTATTGCTGCTTTTGAACAAGATGCTGTAAAAGAAAACTATAAACTTTATAATATAGGCAATAGTAAACCTGTACAATTGCTTGACTTTATTGAAGCGATAGAGGCCACTACCCACAAAAAAGCTATTAAGGAAATGCTTCCGATGCAAGCTGGCGATGTGGCACAAACTTGGGCTGATGTTCAAGATTTGGCTGATGATTTTAATTACCATCCTAAAACAGACGTTAAAAAAGGCGTAGCAGAATTTGTTGCTTGGTTTAGGTCTTATTATAAAAAATAAACGATACATGAGAATTTTAATGTTTTTCCATAATGGTAGTTTAAATAGAGGATGTGAAGCCATTGTTAGGTCTGGTGTAGCGATGCTAAAACAGCAGTATCCCGGTGCAGTTGTTAACTTGGTTTCGTTTCATCCTGAGTCGGATGCCATCATTCCTTTAATTGATACGGTTTATGATGGTAATCCTATTGCTATTAAGAAATTTTCACCTACTTGGATTGTTTCGGCTCTTAAAAATAAATTGTTTAAAGACGAAACGTTTTATTTGAGAAAAAGA
>JAIEMH010000096.1 GCA_019752245.1 Flavobacteriaceae bacterium | reverse complement strand
ATTTGGGGGTTTCGGTGGGCATCCTCCAATGGATGACAGCTAAGGAAACCTCCCAAAGAAATTATGTGGCATGTCAGGATGTTGTCAGAAGTTTGCTGTATCTCACCAAGAAAGAGAAGAAGAAATTGCTTTTCAAGAAAATGAACTATTAGATTATACTCAAAAAAAATTCGGCCCAAATGGCGACTTAATTGTTCAAAAAGCAGTTTTGGTAAAACCAATACAAGATCAAGTTTTTAATGCCGTTCAAGATATTGCTGAAGCAAAAAAATACGATTATATCTTTGATAAATCATCTGATTTAACAATGCTTTTTGCCGCTAAAAAACATGACATTAGTGACCGTGTTGTAAACGCTTTAACTCGTTCTGAAAAAAGAAAAGAGATGTCTAAAAAACAACTTAAACTTGAAGAAGAAAGAGAGCGCAAGCAAGACATGATTGATGATAATCCAGAACTTTCAGAAAGACAAAAACTAATTGAAGAAAGAAAGAATGCACGTCTAAAAATGATTGAAGACAAAAAAATTGCAGCTGAAGAAAAGAAAGCAGAAGCTGATGCAAAAAGAAAACAATTACTAGAAGACAAAAACAATAAAAAAACTGGCACAGTTTCTGATAAGTCAAATACAGACACTCCTAAAGATGGCACAAGCACTGATACTAGTTCACCTGCAGCCGACAAGAAAGCCGCTGCTGAGGAAGCTAAAAAGAAATCTTTAGAAGAAAGACAAAAAATAATTGACGACAGAAAAAAAGCAGCTGAAGAAAAAAGGCTAAAAACAATCGCCGATAGAGAAGCTGCAAAAAAAGCTAAAGAAGACGCAAAAAATAATAAACCTTAATAAATAAAAACAATAATTAATACCTAAGAATGATGAAACAATTAAAAACTTTTTTAATAGCTGCTGTAGCTTTACTTGGTTTTCAAACTATTAATGCACAAACTAAAGTTGCACATGTAGACACTAACGAAATAATGTCTAAAATGCCTGCTGTACTTGAAGCTCAAAATCAATTAAAAAAATTAAGCGATACTTATACTGCTGAGTATAAAACTATGGTTGACGAGTATCAAGCAAAAATTAAAAAATATGACACAGAAGCTGCTACAGTAACTGATGCTGTTAACCAAACACGTCAAACTGAAATGCAAGATATGGGAAGAAGAATTGGTGAATACCAAGATACTGCTCAAAAAGACTTACAGAAAAAAGAAGCTGACTTGATGAAACCTATTACTGAAAAAGTAAAAGCTTCAATTCAAAAAGTTGGAAAAGCTAAAGGTTTTCAATATGTTTTAAATGCTGGAGATCTTTTATTGGCTGATGGTACAGATATCACTGCTGATGTAAAAAAAGATTTAGGATTTTAATTCAAATTCTTTTAAAAAATAGTAAAACTGCTCAAATAATTTGAGCAGTTTTTTTTTACATTTGTTTTATGATTAATAATAATCCAATAGGTCTTTTTGATTCGGGAATTGGCGGAACTTCCATTTGGAAAGAAATTCATCAATTACTTCCCAATGAAGATACTATTTATCTGGCCGATAGCGCAAATGCTCCTTATGGGCAAAAAACTAAAGAAGAAATCATTCAACTTAGTTGTAAAAATACCGAGTTTCTTTTAAATCAAAATTGCAAAATAATTGTTGTTGCCTGTAACACAGCTACAACCAATGCTATCAAAGAGCTTAGGGTAAAATATGACATTCCTTTTATAGGTATTGAACCAGCAATTAAGCCTGCAGCACTTCATTCACAAACACAAAAAATTGGAATTCTTGCAACAAAAGGAACGCTAAATAGCGAATTATTTTACAAAAATGTAGAACAATTTCAAGACATAAAAATCATTGAACAAATTGGATTTGGATTAGTTGAGTTAATCGAAAACGGCAAAATAAATTCGTCGGAAATGACCAAATTGCTAAAGGACTACTTAAATCCAATGATTGCTTCTAATATTGATTATCTTGTCCTAGGTTGCAGCCACTACCCTTTTTTGATTTCACAAATTAAAAAAATTCTTCCATCAAACATAAAAATCATAGATTCTGGAGAAGCTGTAGCTAAGCAAACTAAGAAAATATTAAATGAAAAAATTGGACTTAGAGAAATTTCCCAACAGAGTTCTCAAGTTTTTTATAGTAATTCTAATACTAAAGTACTTTCCGAAATATTAGAAAATAAATATCAAGTAATTCATAAAGATTTCTAAAAGCCTTTGCTTTCAAATTCTTAGCATAAGTTACGAGCAAAAAGAGTATCTTTGCAAAAAATAAGAGCATGAATAATTCCAATAATAAAAAACGAACTGGGACAAGTAAGCCAAGTGGTGATAGAAAAAAAACTACATCAACTCCTAAGCCTGCAATGGACAAACGTTCTCAAAACAGAAAACCAGTAGTTAAAAAAGATTCTCCAAACATTCCAAAACCTATAAAATCTGACGAAATTAGGTTGAACAAATACATCGCTAACTCAGGAGCTTGTTCGCGACGTGATGCTGATATTTACATACAATCAGGCAACGTAAAAGTAAATGGAATTCCAGTTACTGAAATGGGTTATAAAGTAAAACCTGGCGATGT
>JAIEMH010000250.1 GCA_019752245.1 Flavobacteriaceae bacterium | reverse complement strand
CTGGTGCATTTTTACAAGTTGATTTGATTTGCACACATTAAATCTCTAATATAATATAATACATACTTGTAAACTGTGGCGGATGCTCTCTACTAATGTTACATTTTTTATCTATTATTTTCTGCAAATCAAAAACAAAATATTCTTTACTATTTCTAACGTAAATAAAAGTTACAAATACCATTATCAATTCACCAAATACTATTGAAAGAAGTCCTCCTAAAACTTTCTGTTTCCAAATTAAAATTGCTGTTACTAAGAAAATTAAAATATTTGAAATAATTTGAATGTAAATAACTTTTTTAAATTCTTCTAAGCCGTTATAAATCGCTAACCAAAAAGTATTTATTACCAGTAAAGGTAGAATTAAACCAAAGATTTGAATTGGAATAACATAGTAATCTGAAAAAAATAAAAGTTCAGAAATTGATTTTGAAAATAGTAAAGTTGTCAGTCCTAAAAGAGAAGAAATGATTAAAAACAACCAAAAAAATGTAGAATAAATAATAGAAAGTTCTTTCTTATCATTTTTATTTTCTACTACAAATTTCACTACCGAATTATTAATTCCTAAAGTTGCCATTGACTTTAACATGGTGGTAAAATTCCTCAAACTACCAATAACAGCCATTCCTGGAGCACCAAGAAATAAAGAAATAATTTTTGTAGACAGAATACCTAAAACAAAACTCACTGCAACTGAAATTGAATTCAGAGACAACACTTTGAGTAATGGATTATTGTTGAAAAATTTCAAATTATAAATTTCTAATTATTTTTGCCGGATTACCAGCAGCAATTACATTTTTGGGAATGTCGTGAGTAACAACCGAACTGTTTCCTATAACTGAATTCTCTCCAATTGTAACACCTTTTAAAATTACTACGTTATCACCAATAAAAACATTGTTTTCAATTAAAATTGATGCTGATTTAGGCGTTCCTGTTTCTCTTTTGTCTATTGCTAAATGATGACCGTCATTATCAATGATAGAGCAATTAACACCAATCAAAACATTATTTTTTATCGTAATTGACAAAAAAGCAGTAGCTGAAAAAGAATTATTTATAGAGGTATTATCTCCAATTAAAATTTCACTTTCTTCGTTTCTAACCTCTAAATAAGTGTAATGAGAATAAAAATTTGGTGAATTAACAACTCCTATTTGGACATTTTTTCCAAATAAAACTTTACCTTTTCCTTTTACTAGTAAAGGATGAAATATCTTTGGATTGCCATTGATATTATAACAATTAGATAGAATATTAAACTTCCAAATCCTCAGTCTAACAAAAATAAAATTTAAAAATTTATTCATAATTCTCATCTAATATTTATTTAAAATTTCAATTACAAAATCAACTTCATCATCAGTCAAAACTGGACTTATTGGCAAACTCAACACTTCATTATGAATCTTTTCTGTAATTGGAAATGATAATGAATTCCATTCTTTAAAAGCCTTTTGTTTGTGCGGCGGAATTGGATAGTGAATGACAGTTTCAATTTGATTCTGTACTAAATAATTCTGCAATTGCTCACGATTTTCTGTTCTAATTACAAACAAATGAAATACATGATTGTTAGAAAAATCCCAAGTTGGTAAAACTATTTTATCGTTTTTAATTTCAGACAAATAGCGTTTGGCAATACTTCTTCGTTTATCATTATCAGCGTCTAAAAATGGTAATTTTACATTTAAAAAAGCAGCCTGAAGTTCATCTAATCTTGAATTTATTCCAACAAATTCATTGTGATATTTTTTTTCTGAACCATAATTACGCAATGAAAGTAACACTTTGGCTACTTCATCATCGTTAGTTGTTATTGCGCCACCATCACCAAGAGCACCAAGGTTTTTGCCTGGATAAAAGCTATACGCTGCACTTGACTTTAGATTTTTGATTTTTGATTTTTGATTTTTGAACGTTCCATGAGCTTGAGCTGCATCTTCAATTACAAGTAAATTGTACTTATTAGCAATCGCATTTATAGTTTCCATTTCACACAATTGTCCGTAAAGATGAACTGGTAAAATAGCTTTGGTTTTAGTAGTGATTTTCTCCGAAATTAAATTGGGATTGATGTTGTAGGTTTCTAATTTTGGTTCGACCAAAACTGGAACTAAATCGGCTTGCAAAACCGCTAAAATACTAGCAATATAAGTATTTGCTGGAACTATAACTTCGTCACCTTTTTGTAACTTTCCAAGTTGGATGTAAGCCTTAAAAATCAATACCAATGCATCCAACCCATTTCCTACACCAATACAATACTTTGTACCACAGTATTTAGCAAAATTAGTTTCGAATAATTTTACTTCGTCACCCAAAATAAACCAGCCTTTATCTAAAACCAATTTCATTTTTTCTTGAAATTGTTCTTGATAAGTACTATTTATTTTCTGTAAATCGAGAAATTTTATCATATCAAAACTGATGCTAATAATGGATAATTCTGGGTTTGAATTTCATAAAAATTTTGAAGTACTGTTTTAGCTCCAAAACTTTCTTTCCAAAACAACAAACCTTCATTTATTTTTGTTCCTTGCTTTTCATTGGAAATTCCAAAATCGAAATAATTTTTATCTTTAAAAACTTCAGTAATTAAATGATGGTATAAATAATCTA
>JAIEMH010000005.1 GCA_019752245.1 Flavobacteriaceae bacterium | reverse complement strand
TCAAATTGGGATTTAATAAACATTCAATCTCAAGAATTTAAATAATGAAACCAATCTATAAAAATAAGTACTCACTCCTATTCGGTTTAGTATTTTTAATCATAGCCGTCATTTATAGACTTATTAGTAAATGATTAGCTTCTAAAGTTTTACTTATAAGTAAAACTTTTTTCATTTATGTGCATTTACATACTTTTTCCTTTGTAGATTAAATTTACATTTGTAATATTGCTCCGTCAACATACCAGAGGAGCAATCCTTGAAATTTATTTTTAACAATAAGCGAACCACGCACGATGTCCCGTAGGAAACGAGGGGAAATCTATCCTTTGGATATGTTGACACATCTTACGGCGTGGTTTCGTGTATAATTTATTTTCGATTATGTCAACAGAAAATGAAAAACAACAGGACGAAAAGTTATTAAACTTAGTTCCAAACCTACTTTCAGGTTTAAAATCTATTGATGCCAATAGATATGAAGAAATCTTCAATTTTTTCAAAACTGCTTATTGTGAGCTATCAGACCATGAACTGTTTGATGATGTCACTTACAGAACCCAGTGGCAAAATAACCTATGCGTGATTGAAAACGCATCAATTCCATTCATAGGCTATACCCAAGAAGAAATGAGGCTAGCAATTGATATTGCAGAAGCTGTGCTTTTAAAAAATCGTAAAAAGCAACTCAGTGCCTAATCCAATTTTAATCTTTCACTATGAAAAAAGTGTTAAGCTGACTACTAAGTCAAAAACTTTCAGAGAAGCGGTTAAATTTGTTTTAGACCGCCAAGAACCAACAACCTTTACTCCTACTAAAATTGTTGCCGAGAGTACTGGAAAAATATTTTATTTTGATGAACTAAAATTTAAAGCTTTCATCGCTGGAGATTATACCGAATCAGAAATCATCAAACTAACAGAGTGTGATGGACTTTTTAGAAATACTGAAGAAGTTTCAGTAAACAAAAATGATTTGGTTGATCCAGGAGCACTTTGGAAATTACAATCTAATCATTATGTACTAATTGATGAAGATAGATACATTTGCATAAAAGCACCAAATAGCAATTTTATTGAAATATAAATTAACCTATAGGTTAATTTTTAACTTAAAAGCCACTTTCTAAAAAGTGGCTTTTTCACGTTACAGAGTTTGTAATTACCATTTTTAACCTTTGGATAAATTCCAAATAAAATGGCAAAGACAATCACCGACGAAGAAATAAAGTTATCCATTATCATCAATGGAAATCCTGCTCAAAAACAACTTTTAGACTTAGAAAAAGCAACAAGAAAACTAACTGAAGAGAAAAAGAATCTTCAATTAGAATTAAAGCGCGTCGAGACTTCGTTAGGTAAAGATAGTGCCGAATATAAAAAACTAGCTGCGCAGATAAAGTTAACCACAACCACAATTGACAATAATAAAGCAGCTATGAAAGAGTTGCAAAATCAAATAGGTATAACGGGTTTGACTATTGCTCAATTAAGAGAAAAAGCAAACTTTCTAAAACTCACTTTAAGAAATCTAGTTCCTAATTCGGATGATTTTAAAAAATATGATGCAGAACTCAAACAAGTAAATGAAAGATTAAGTGAGCTCTCTGGAAAAGCTAAAGAGTCAAGATATTCATTATCATCATTAGCTGATGGTTTTAATAAATATGCAGCTTTGGCTGCTTCTGTAGTAGCTGGATTAACTGGAGTTGTTTTTTCTATCCAAAAAGTAATAGATATTAACGGTAAACTTTCAGATGCTCAAGCCGATGTTATGAAAACAACCGGAATGAATAAAAAGGAAGTTGATGAATTAACAAAATCATTTGGTTTATTGGAAACAAGAACCTCACGTATCGACTTACTTAAAATTGCAGAACAAGGTGGAAGGCTTGGTATTCCAAAAGCCGAAATTCAAGACTTTGTCAAAACAATGAATATGGCAGCCGTTTCGCTTGGCGATTCTTTTACTGGTGGTGTTGATGAAGTTGCAGAAAAATTAGGTAAAATAAAGTTTCTATTTAAAGAAACTAAAGATATGAATGTAGAAGAAGCCTATAATTCAATAGGTTCTGCAATTAATGATTTAGGCGCCAATGGCACCGCAAGTGAGGCGAATATAGCTGAATTCACTAAACGTATCGGTTCATTAACTGATGTCCTTAAGCCTTCCGTACAAGAAACTTTAGCATTGGGTACTGCATTCGAAGAAAGTGGCATTGAAGCAGAAACTTCTTCTCGAGCTTATAATATTTTCATGAAACAAGCCTCAACTGAAAGTTCAAAGTTCGCCAAAGTCATGGGTATTTCTCAGAAAGCTGTTGAAGATATGATAAATACCAATCCAATGAATTTCATGCTTGATTTTGCAAAAGGTATGAGGGGAATGGATGCTACTCAAACTGCAAAAACTTTAGATTATCTTGGTATTAATGCTGATGGAGCAAATAAAGTTATAGGAGCTATGGGTAATAACTTTGAAAGATTCCATGAATTGATTGATTTATCAAATAATTCATTTGCTCAAAATTTAATGGCAAAAAAATTCACGGTGAAAAGATTTTTCAACAAAAACTCTGGTGACTGGGTGAGTGGGGGTGGCAGGTTGATAAGCCATTCTCTGTCCTGCAGCAT
>JAIEMH010000010.1 GCA_019752245.1 Flavobacteriaceae bacterium | reverse complement strand
CTGCTTTGATGAAAAAAGTTTTACAATATCTATTTATAATGTAGATCAATTACAAGACATAACTATTTGTGAAAGTTATACTTTACCAACATTAACCAACGGTAATTACTACAATGGCTCAAACGGAACTGGTGGCATAATTCCACAAGGTAGTACAATAAGCATTAGCAAAACGATTTATATTTTTGGTAATTCTGGTTACAATCCTAATTGCTCTGATGAAACCTCATTTACTGTAACAATCATTGATACACCATTTGCGAATCCTGTTCCATTAGCAATTAGAACAACTTGTGATAACGATGGTATAAATGATGGATTGTTCAATTTTAATTTAACTACGTTCAACACCATAGTTTTAGGAACTCAAGTTGGTCCAGAATTTTCTGTTAGTTATTTTGGAAGTTTTTCAGATGCTACTTCCAATACAAATGCTTTTAATAATTCAACACTTTCAACGGTTTATGTTAGTGTAAGTAATACATTAGCACCAAATTGTTTTGATGTAAAACCAATTTCAATAATTGTAAATAAAATACCAGAACCAAATCCAATTGACGGAATTATTTGCATAAGAAGTTCTAACGGACAATTATTACATCCATACATGCTACACAGCGGATTGCCTTCAAACACACATACCTTTAAATGGTTTAACGCCCAAGGACAAGTTGTAGGAACTGGAGCAAACTATCAAGCAATTCTACCTGGAACTTATAGTATTATTGCAACAAGCACTATTACCGGATGTCCATCAAAAGAAGTTTTTGTAATTGTAAGTCCGTCAGAACCTGCTCTTGTAAGTTATGCAGTAAGTGCCGATTTTACCGACAGTCAATCCATAACAGTAACAGCTACAGGAACTGGTGGCGATTATGAATATCAATTAGATAATGGTGTATTTCAAGATAGTCCTATTTTTGATAGCGTAATGTCGGGTATACACACTATAACTGTACGTGATAAAAATGGTTGTGGCATATCAATAACTGATGCAATAGTTGTTAATTATCCTCATTATTTTACCCCAAATGGTGATGGCATAAACGACACTTGGAATATTAAAGATTTAAAAGAACAACAAGTATCAACAATATATATTTATGACCGTTTTGGTAAATTGATAAAGAGAATTAAACCTTCTGGTCAAGGATGGGACGGAACTTACAACAACAACCTAGTTCCTGCTGACGACTATTGGTTTTCAATTAATTATCAAAAAGATGGTTCTGAAAAAGAATTTAAAGCTCATTTTGCTTTAAAAAGATAATTGCCTTTTTTGCCCCAATAAAAAAAGCTTTTGTAATTCAATTCAATAACACATTTGAACTAAAAAAACCCCGAAGTGCAATTCGGGGTTTTTGTTTTTTATGGAAATAAAAAATTATACTACCATTTTATAATAGCACTTGCCCAAGTAAATCCACTACCAAAAGCAGCTAAAACTACCGTATCGCCTTCTTTAATTTTCCCTAATTCCCATGCTTCTGTTAATGCTATTGGAATAGATGCAGCTGTTGTATTTCCGTATTTTTGAATGTTATTAAATACTTGATCGTCACTCAATTTAAAACGCTGCTGAATGAATTGCGAAATTCTTAAATTGGCTTGATGCGGAATCAACATATCAATATCGGAAACTTCAAGATTATTCGCTTGTAAACCTTCGTTAATGACTTCACTAAATCTGACCACAGCATTTTTAAAAACAAATTGTCCGTTCATGTGTGGAAAGTAACTTTCGTCTTCTGGATTATTGTCTGCCAAGATATCTGTAATCCATCTTCCTCCCATTCCTGGTGCTAAAACAGCTAATTCTTCGGCATGTTCACCTTCAGAGTGTAAGTGTGTAGATAAAATTCCTTTGGTTAAATCTTCTTCTCTACTCACTAAAGCTGCTCCTGCTCCATCACCAAAAATTACAGAAACACCGCGTCCTCTATTAGTCATGTCCAACCCCAAAGATTGCACTTCTGAAGCTACCACCAAAATATTTTTATACATTCCGGTTTTAATATATTGATCTGCAACAGATAAAGCATATATAAATCCAGAACATTGATTTCTAATATCTAATGCGCCAACTGTTTTTAAACCTAATTCTTTTTGAACGGCAACTCCTGGTCCAGGAAAATAAAAATCGGGTGAAATTGTAGCAAAAACAATAAAATCAATCTCATCGTTGGCAATACCTGAACGCTCAATTGCAATTTTTGCAGCTTTTACACCCATTGAAGTTGTTGTATCTTCACCACGAATGATATGACGTCGTTCTTTAATTCCGGTGCGCTCTTGAATCCATTCATCAGAAGTATCCATTATTTTGGATAAATCATCATTAGTCACCACATTATCAGGAACATAATATCCTAATCCAATTATTTTTGAATGATACATATTTTATATTTTTAGCAAAATTGATAGTACAAATTTAACAATCTTTTAAAAATACTATTAGAATTTGGCTTAAATTTTGGATTTGTTAATTAACATTACCATTCTAAATCAAAAAAACCATCAACAACTGTTGATGGTTTTTCCAATAAATTATATAGTTGGGGTTAAGCCGATTGATCGTCAATGATTGCATCTGGAGCATTTTTTTTCACAGATTCAATTCCGTTTTCTCTTGAAGCTACACTTTCATACATTTC
>JAIEMH010000233.1 GCA_019752245.1 Flavobacteriaceae bacterium | reverse complement strand
AGCTTGACTCGGAGTCTCAGAATGACCGCCCCCTGCGGACATTTTGCAATGTAAAAAATGAACTTGAAAAACACTCACAAATTTTCAATCAAATATTTATAAGATGATTTTTTAACATTTGCACTCAACAAGAAAAACAATATTATCAGCCAATTTATCTAAATCCTTCTCTTTATTGAATTGAAAAATTTCATTTCTAATGTATAGTGTCGGAACAATTTGTAAACCTGCAAAATTATTAGAATTATAGTTGTAAACCGACGTTTTATCGTAGGGATAATTACCCATAGTTTCGCTGTAATCTACTTCGAAATACTTTACGTAAACCTTCTTGAGACTAGCTTTATCAATATTCTCACGTGTTTGACCATCAATATAACCATCACTTTTCCAATAGTAAAAAGCGCGCTCTACATTTTCAACTTTATTGTCATTTTTACACGAAAAAAGGAACACCGAAAGCATTCCTAAAAGCAACATTTTTTTCATTGGATTAGTGATTTTTTATATAACGTAAATTCGTATTAAAATTATATATTTAAATTTATATTTTACAAAAAGTTATAATTATTTTTTAATCAAAAAAGCACAAACCAAAACATAGAAAACTATCGTATATTACAATGTAAAATAATATAAAAAATGCGCTATAAAATAACGTTCCTTTCACTTTCAATACTAATAATTCTTTCAAGTTGTGCTTCAAAAAAGTATAAAAACATTGCTTACTTAGCCAAAAATAATTCGAGCAAAGAAAAGCCAACATTAACTATTTTTTCTCCAAGAAATTCAAAACATCAAAATAACCCAGTTTTAGTATTCGTTCATGGAGGAAATTGGAATTCTGGAGATAAAAAATTGTATGGTTTTTTTGGAAGAAATTTTGCCAAAAAAGGAGTTACAACTGTAATCGTTGGATATACTTTAAGTCCCAATGCAGATTATAACGATATGGCAAATCAAGTTGCACAAGCGGTAAATTGGACCAATGAAAACATATCTAAATACAAAGGAAATCCGAATGAAATTTTCTTAACAGGACATTCTGCTGGAGGACATCTGGTTGCTCTAGTTGGTACAAATCCAAAATATTTAAAAGACAAATCAATAGTAAAAGGAATAATTTTGAATGATGCTGCAGGTTTAGACATGAAACATTATCTAGAAGAATTTCCGCCAACAGACCAAGATAATTATTTGGCTACTTGGTCTAACAATCGTGATAAATGGGAAGATGCATCACCAATTTATTTTTTAGATAAAAATACGCCTCCGTTCATGATTTATACAGGAAGTAAAACTTACGAAAGTATTAAAATTTCTAACGAACGATTTTTAAAAGAATTGCATAAATTTCAACCTAATGTAGTACCAACCGTTCTAAACAAAAAGCATGTTCCGATGATTACGCAATACCTATTTCCGTGGAACAATAGGTTTGATGAGATTATAGATTTTATGAAAAAGAATAAATAATTTAATCTACTTGCTAAAGTCTAAACAAGACTACAATTATTTTTTAAAATCAATTTTGATAATTTTTGAAAGCATAAATCCAAATCATCCTTGATAATCGAATGTTGAAAAAACTTAAAGCTAGAATTACAAATCCAATGATGAATAGCACTCTATAATCGAAAATTTTATCAAAAAACTGTGAAGCGATAAAAAATGTTATCAAAGCCTGACCAACTGTTATTGCGTAATTAACAAACATGGCTCCAAAGAAATAACCTGGTTCTTTCTCGAATTTGTAATTACAATGACTGCAATTGCTGTTCATTTTGGGAAATCCTAAACTAAAGAAGAAACTTTTATCGGCAAAAACTTTTCCTTTATTACAATTTGGACATTCATTTTTCAAGATGTGAGACAAACTATTTAACATGATTTATATTTTAAAACAAAGTTACCTGTTATTTGTATCAAAAACATTTTGTAAATTCGCTATTACTAATACAAAAAAGACATTTTTTTAAAAATGGAAAAGCTGCCAATATATGATATTTCAAATTTCAATTTTACTACTGTAAATAGTCAATTGTATGTAAATAGCTTTAAGAACCATTTAAAAGCACACAATTTCATAGAAAAACCGCACCGTCACAACTTTTATTTGTTGGTTTTGTTCACTCATGGAACTGGAACTCATGAAATAGATTTTGATAGTTATGATATAAAAAGAGGTAGTTTGTTTGTAGTACAACCAGGACAAATTCACAATTGGAAATTATCTGATGATATTGATGGGTTTATTGTTTTTTATTCTCAGGAAACTTATAACTTGTATTTTGGAAACAAGAAAATAGAAGATTATTCCATTTATCAATCGGTGAAATCGCAACCCGAATTATTTTTTGAAGAAAAAGAATTTCTAGAAATTGAAGTGTATTTTAAACTAATGAAAGCAGAAAGTGAGTCTGGAAAAGCCAAACAGAAAGATAAAATTTTAAATTTGTTAGATAGCATAAACATTGAGATTTCGAGAAAATACTTGCCTGAGAATAATCATAAAACACCAATTTACAACCATAAAATAAATCAGTTTGAAAAATTAATTGAATCTACAAACAGTTTTGCCGGTACACTTGGCACTACAATTACTTCCGAATCGCCTCAAAGGAGTGAAACGGGTTGGTAAAGATAGGTTTTGC
>JAIEMH010000306.1 GCA_019752245.1 Flavobacteriaceae bacterium | reverse complement strand
AGTAAGTTTTTAAATCTTGCGTATATGGTTCAATAAAAACCGCTTGTCTATCTGCTCCTAAAACCATTGATTTAAATCCAAGTGGCGACACACTAAAATAAGCTGTCAAACTAGGATTATCAATACCAATACCTATGTAAGATTTAATTTCTGGAAACTTTGCTGCTAATACTGGATCAAAATTTGAATTTTCATAAACATTAAAGCGTTCCATTTGTCCATCTCCATTTGGTAATGACAAAACAACATTTGCTGTTTTTGTTTCAGCACTGACATTTCGTTGTGGTGAGTTAAGCAGCGTCGCTTTCAAAGCATTTACATCTAAATCTAAAAGATTTTTCTCTGGAAGTTGCATTCTACTTTCTAATAATGATACATTAGATTTAGTAGAAGATTTCCAAAAAGAACCTTTTTGTTGCGCAAAAGAAAAACTCGTTATTGCTAATAAAGCAACTGAAAGTAATTTGTACTTCATAATTAGTTAGTTTTTTAGTTAAAATAGAATTCGAAAATATTAACTTTTTTTATCAGTACATCAAGCATTATAAAAAGATATTAACAAATCGATGAAATACAACTTCAATCCTTAAGATATTCTTAAGATTTATCTCAAAAAAATTAATAAAATGAAAATTCAAAATGAAAAACAAAATTTGAAAAACAAAAAATACTACTTTTATGAAAAATATTTTTAAATGCAGTTAAGTTATTGGGAAATAAAAAATTGGCTCTCAAATATTGATTTTACCATTGTAGGTAGCGGTATCGTTGGGTTACATTGTGCTTTAAACTTAAGAGAACGATTTCCAGAAAGTAAAATTTTGGTTTTAGAAAAAGGAATTTTACCTCAAGGCGCAAGCACAAAAAATGCTGGTTTTGCGTGTTTTGGTAGTTTGTCAGAAATTATTGATGATTTAAAATCACATACCGAAGAGGAAGTAATTCAATTGATTCAAAAACGTTGGCAAGGACTACAATTGTTAAGAAAAAGACTTGGCGATGACAAAATAGATTTTAAACCTCATGGTGGTTACGAACTGTTTCTGAAAGATGATGAGGCCACATATAATGAGTGTTTACAAAAGTTGCCTTTCATAAATGACATTCTAAAACCACTTTTTAAATCGGATGTATTTACTAAAGAAATAGACCGTTTTAATTTTCAAGAGATAAAAGAATATACCATTTTCAATCCGTTTGAAGCTCAAATTGATACTGGAAACATGATGCAAGCGCTTTTAAAAGAAGCTGTTTCTAAAGATATTTTAATTTTAAATCAAGCCGAAGTTTCTTCTTTTATTGACAACAATGATGCTGTACAAGTTGTAGTAAATGATTTTTCGTTTAAAACAAATAAACTACTTTGTGCCACAAATGGATTTGCAAGTAAACTAACAAACAACGAAGTAAAACCTGCAAGAGCTCAAGTTTTAATTACAGAACCAATTAAAAACTTAGATATTCGAGGCACGTTTCATTTGGATAAAGGATATTATTATTTTAGAAATTTTGAAGACAGAATACTACTTGGTGGCGGACGAAATTTAGACTTTGAAGGAGAAACCACAACTGAATTAACGCAAACAGAAAAAATTCAAAATAGATTGGAAGAGTTATTAAAAAATGTAATTTTACCCAATCAAGAATTTAAAATTGCACATCGTTGGAGTGGTATTATGGGAATTGGCAATAGCAAAAACCCAATTGTATCGCAACTGTCTCAAAATGTATATTGTGGCGTAAGATTAGGCGGCATGGGAGTTGCAATTGGAAGTCTAACAGGAAAAGAATTAGCAGAATTACTATAAATGACAACAAAAAATAAAAACACAAAACCTACAAATCGAACTTTTTTTCAAAAACTAAAAACATTCATCTGGAAAGCTATTTTATGGTTTTTTGGAGTTTCTATCTTTTTAGTAATTCTTTTCAAATGGGTTCCGGTTCCGTTTACACCTTTAATGATTACTAGAGCAATTGAACAAAAACTTGACGGAAAAGAAATGACTTGCAGTCACGATTGGGTTGCGTTAGAAGATATTTCGCCCAATTTACAAAAAGCAGTTATTGCCAGTGAAGATGGTAATTTCTTAAAGCACAATGGTTTCGATTTCAAAGCCATGCAAAAAGCATTTAAAAACAATAATCGCGGAAAAAAACTGAAAGGCGGAAGCACCATCTCGCAACAAACGGCTAAAAATGTTTTTCTATGGCAAGGCAGAAGTTACTTAAGAAAAGGCTTAGAAGCCTATTTTACTTTTCTAATAGAGTTAGTTTGGGGCAAAGAACGAATTATGGAAGTATATTTGAATTCTATTGAAATGGGCAATGGAGTTTATGGAGCAGAAGCTGCTGCTGAACATTGGTATCAAATAGATGCTAAAGATCTTTCTAAAAATCAAGCCGCTGGAATTGCTGCAATTTTACCCAATCCGAGAAAATTTAAAGCAACCAATTCTACTTCTTATATCGAGAAAAGAAAAAGCAAAATTTTACGAATCATGCGGTATACTGGAAAAGTAGAATATTAAAAAAAGCGTCGATTTAATTTCGACGCTTTTCTTTTTTACAAAAACAACAAGAACAAAGCAAACAAGAGAATGAAAAAAAATTGTTTGGAAAAATTTTTGAAAGCTTTTGTCAATTTTTCATTCAAGAAACTTTTCTTTCCGAT
>JAIEMH010000241.1 GCA_019752245.1 Flavobacteriaceae bacterium | reverse complement strand
ACTGGAACAACTTTTACTCCAGAAGCTGTTGAAAACCCATTATAATTGGCGTAAAAAGGCTCTGGAATAATGATTTCATCATCAACATCCATGGTGCTTCCCATTGCAAAAAGTAATGCTTCAGATCCACCAGTAGTAATGATAATATCAGCAATGTCTATTGGTAAACCATGTGATTTATAGTATTGCGATAGTTTTGTTCTGTAGCTTTCAAAACCAGCAGAATGACTGTATTCTAATACTTTTATATCTGCATTTTTTACAGCATTCAAAGCTACTTCCGGTGTTTTAATATCGGGTTGTCCAATATTTAAATGATATACTTTATGTCCTTTTTTCTTAGCAATATCTGCATAAGGTACCAATTTTCTAATTGGCGATTCGGGCATTTGTTTTCCTTTATTTGAAACTTTAGGCATAATTGAAAATTTAGTTGTGCAAATTTGCAATTTTTTATTGTATAAATTGTCAAAAATGATTTTTCAAGTTAAAATATTTACTAAATTTATGAAAAATCTAATGAATGAAATTTAAACAACTTTGTATATTGTTTTTTTTTGGAATTCAAATTCTTTGGTCACAAGAAGGATTTCATTTTGATACTTCAAAAAATAAGATAACGTTACCTTTTGAGTTTATCAATAATTTAATAATCATTCCTATTGAGGTTAACGGTGTGACATTAAATTTTTTATTGGATACAGGTGTCGAAGAAACAATACTTTTTAGCATAGACGAAACAGACGAGATTAGTTTTTCTCAAATTGAAAAAGTTAGAATTAGAGGTTTTGGAAGTAACGATGCTTTTGAGGCATACAAGTCAGTTAATAACAAGTTGTCTATAAAAAAATATACCGATTTAAATCATACTATTTATTTGGTTTTGGATCAAAATATAAATATATCTTCTCAAGTAGGAATTCCAGTAAATGGTATTATAGGGCACCATTTTTTTAAAAATAATTTAATTAAAATAAATTATCTAAGTAAAAAAATAACCATTTATAACAAGGATAAAAATGAACTTGAAAAAATCGAAAAAACTTATAAGAAAAACTCTTTAGAATTAATTCAAGGTAAACCTTACATTGTTACAACTACTTTTTTTGAAAATAATATTCCTTTACCAACAAAACTATTAATTGATACAGGAAGTACAGATGCTCTTTGGTATTTTAAAGAAACGAATGAACAAATTGTTGTTCCCAAAATAAATTTTGATGATTTCTTAGGCAGAGGATTTAGCGGAGAAGTTTTTGGTAAAAGAGGTAGAATTCCGTCAATGAATATAGGCGATTTTAAATTTAAAAATCCACTAGTTGCTTTTCCAGATGCAATTGCTACGACCCAAATGGATGAAATAAAAAATAGGTCAGGCTCTATTGGTTCTGAAATAATGCGTCGTTTTACTGTTATAATAGATTATAAATCGAATGCTATTTATCTAAAAAAGAATAATTCTTTTGATGATCCTTTCAATTTCAATATGTCTGGACTAGAAATACACCATCAAGGATTACAATGGATTTCTGAGGGATATGAACAAAATCCAGCGATAAACAATAATTTATTTGATGAAAATGGTAATAAAGTAGCAAATAATCTAAAGTATAAATTTGAACTGAAACCAATTTATATTATAGCAAATGTCAGAAAAGATTCACCAGCTGATCTTGCTGGTTTAAAAAAAGAGGATCTTATTATAAAAATAAATCGTCTAAATGGCTATGACTTTACTTTGCAAAAAATTAATGAACTCTTAAAATCAGAAGAGGGTAAAAACATAGAATTTGAAATTCAAAGAAATGGAAAAGTAATGAAATTCAAGTTTGAATTAAAAACTTTACTGTAAAAAAAACGTCCGCAGTTAGCGAACGTTTTATATTATGATTTTTCTAAAAGACTTTGTTTTTTTTCAAGAGGATTGACTTCTTTTTTAACAATCACTTCACCTTTAATTTTCAATGCACTCATTCCGGCTTCTACATTTACAGCATTACTTTCAACAGTAATTGTTTTTCTAATTGGACCAGGATTCATATTATATTTTACTTCTATAAATCCAGATTTTCCTGGCATAATTGCTTCTTTTGGAAAGTCTGCAACTGTACATCCACATGTAGATTTTGCGTTTGTAATAAGCAATGGCGCATCACCTATATTTGTAAATTCAAACTTTCTTAGACCACTATCACCTTCTTTTGTAACTGTTCCATAATCAATAGTATTGTCTTTATCTTTAAACATAATCTTTGCTCCACTTTGAGCAAACGCCACACTGTTAATCATAACAAATGCAACAAATAATATCTTTTTCATTCGGTTAAATTTTTATTTCTTTGGTTTAGTAAAATTACTATTTTATATTAATAAGCAAAATTTTAATTCTTAATTTTTTATAAAACTACTTATTACTTACTTTTGCAATAATAATTACAAAAAACGTACCAAGTTTTATTAGAAGCGAATGGCTCGGGATTTATCAGCTATCCATTTTCCTGCTATCCGTTCCAATACTTGAAAAAAACAAGTATTTCCTCTTCTATCAGGGCTATAAAGTTGTGGTATTGTTTTTTTGTTATCTGGTTCGAAACAACTTTAAACTAAATTTAACTATAAACATTTTAAACAATATAAATGATTCCTGCACAATTCAACGCCAAAGAAGTAGAACAAAAA
>JAIEMH010000198.1 GCA_019752245.1 Flavobacteriaceae bacterium | reverse complement strand
ATATCAGAGATAATTTTATTAACTTGAGATTTGATTCAAGATTTGGGTAAGATTCGAGGGTTTCAGAACCTAATACATTTGATTTGTTTACCACAGCTTTATATTCAATAACATTATTCTGACTAAAAGCGGTTAATGAAAATAGATAAAAACTAATTATACATAAACTATTTTTCATTTTCTTTTTCATCTTCAAAGTGTTTTGTCAATTTATCATTATATTCTTTTAATGATATTATTTTTCCTTTAGGCTCATTAATTATTTTTTCTTCTGAATAAAAAGTTATTTTTTTTGCTCCGAAAACTACATTTTTATCTTGCAACTCTAAAATTAAACCTGGTAAAGAATATCCTTTTGGACCATATGGATAAGGTATTTCAGGACAATACCAAGCAATTACTTCTCTCTGAAAATCACCTACTCCATTATTAAATTTTATTGTTGTCGATGCCTTGTAACATTTGAAATTTTGAATAATTTTAATTTCATTAAGAAATGCCCATTTAATTTCAGTAGTATCAGTTAATATAATTTTACCTAATAATGGGTCATCAATTAAATGCAAAACTTTGGTATCATTACTTTTTTTGTAATACAATCCACTAGAACCCGAAAAAGCAACACTAAAACTTGTATTAACTCCATCTAAATCTACTTTTTCACTATAAAAATTCATTTCTTTTTTATTAAACTCTAAAATAAAATTTAAGTACTTTGAATTATCTTTGGCTTGTTTAAAAAAATCTGCAAATTCTCCTTTATTAAACTTTTCATCATCTTCAAAGTTTACTGAATATTCAACTTTTCCACCAAAATTTTGGCAGTATAAATTATTAGTTATAAGAATTAAATAGATTATTGTAAAAATTTTATTTTTCATAGTTAATTTTATACCTGACTTAGAATGTTTCATCACTAAGTCAGGTTATATATTTATTAAGGAGTTAATTCATTACATTTTTTTCTTACGGCTGAGGATATTGTATTAGCATCAGCCACCGAGTAACCATTCTCTAAACAAAACTTCTTTAAATCATTAGCGATAATGTCACATTTTGATTTAACTAATATAGACAACGATTTGTTTATAATTTTATTTTCATTACCTAAGTTGTTTTTTGCAGATAGCGAAAACGAAAAGCAAAGAAAAAGAGCGGAAATTAGAAATGTTTTTTTCATAAATAATATTTTTTTTTAAGTTAGCAAGGCATTCCATTTTCTAATTCCGCCATAACTTCTTGACCTACGCATGCTTTAAACGCTGCCCATGCCATACAAGTTGATTCATCTAATGAATACCCTTGATTTGATGCCCAAATTCTTGTTCTTCCCCATATTTCTGAACAAGTAGCTTTTAAGATGATTTTATCATCTTCTTTTTTAGTTTCTTTTTTCTCCTCAAAAGTGCTAGCCATTGAAACACTACTAAAAGCTACCAATGCGATAGCTGTAAAAAACATTTTTTTCATAAAATTAATGTTTTAAAATTAATAATTTAATATGTAAACAAAACATTTCTCGAGATTTTTTTGTTGAAACAAATTTTCGAATTTTAAATTAAAATCCCTCTAAATTTTTTGTTCTAAATTAGTCCAAATAGGAATAAAAGTATGTTCAATGTTATTGGGTACTAACATAAATTTTGACAAAACATCCTAAAAAAAAGTAGAATTTTTATTATATAAAGAGTAGTAGTAAAATTATTCCTATTTGGACTAATTTTTAATTGATTATTTGCTAGAATCTAATTTTATGATGCGTATTATTCCAGCCTAAAAATACAGAATTTAATTACAAAAAGGATTAGATTAAATATTAATATTGAATTTATTGAATTTATTGAATTATGGTAAATAGAGTAATTACAAAAATCAGAATGGCAAGATTAGAGAAAAATTATTCTCAAGACTATTTAGCATCCAAATTGGGCATCTCACAAAGTTATTATGCTAAAATAGAATCAGGAAAATCTGAAATTACTATAAAACTTTTTTTAGAAATTATTCAGATATTAGAAATTGATTTAATTGATTTTTTTAAGTTACTTAAAACATCAAAAGTTCATCAATAAAAAAATCGTCAAACTAGTAAGGCTTGACGACTCATTATATTTTTTTTTTAAAACTATTTTACTCTTTACTAGCCAAATATCTTTCAGCATCCAAAGCCGCCATACAGCCAGTTCCAGCAGCAGTAATTGCTTGTCTGTAAACATGATCAGCAGCATCACCACCAACAAAAATTCCAGCTATATTTGTTTTAGCCGTTCCAGGAATATTAATAATATAACCAGTTTCGTCTAATGTTAAATAGTCTTTAAAAATATCAGTGTTTGGTTTGTGCCCAATAGCTACAAAAAATCCAGTTGCAGGAATTTCAAGTTCTTCATTAGTAGTTTTGTTTAAAGCTTTTACGCTAGTAACTACTTGTCCGTCACCAAGAACTTCAACCGTATCGTGGTTCATTAAAATTGTGATATTCTCAGTATTTCTTACTCGTTGCTCCATAATTTTGGAAGCTCTAAATTTCTCACTTCTGACCAACATCGTAACTTTTTTACACAATTTAGATAAATAATGTGCTTCTTCACAAGCCGAATCTCCTGCGCCAACAATTACAACTTCTTGATTTCTATAGAAAAATCCGTCGCAAACCGCACAAGCAGAAACACCACCACCCATATT
>JAIEMH010000325.1 GCA_019752245.1 Flavobacteriaceae bacterium | reverse complement strand
AAGATTTTGCTGAGCTTATTGTTTTGGGTCTTAAGTTACCACGAAGAGCGATGTTGAAATCGGCTTCGTTGTGGTCTACTAATCCATAAAGTAGCGTTGGCTTGGAATACCTAAGCCAACGAAAACTTAAGTTTTTTAATGACGTAAATGATTCTTATTTAGCGGTGACTGAGGTTCTCGAAGTCACTTATAAATGATTTTCGTAACGTTTACTTCGAGTACCTAAGCCAACGAAAACTTAAGTCTTTTAATGATGTAAATGGTTCTTATTTAGCGGTGACTGAGGTTCTCGAAGTCACCGCTTCTAAGTTATTTTAACTTACAATTTATTGATGTAACTACTATACAAATCCTTAAACTGATACCCTACGTCTACTCTATCTTTACTCAGTTTATCAAATTCAACCAATCCCCAAAGTACAAATTCTTTTAAGAAATATCTATCTTCCGTTGGTGTTTCAGGCTGGTATTTCTGAATTAAATCTTCTAAAGGCTTTACTTCATCCAATTGCTTTCTATATTCCTCATCCGTAGCATCGTCTAATAATTCGAAACCAGTTTCAGCAAAAAACCATTCTAATATTTTAGCATACGGACTCGCATCAGCATCGCGTTCTAACTTTTCTATTTTAGGAAAAAACGCTGGAAAATAAGTTTTAATGGCATCACTAATCAATTGTTCTGCCACAAATGCTGCACCTTCTTGTTCGCCTTCATAAACCAATTCAACTTTACCTGTAATGGCTGGAATAATTCCCATAAAATCAGATAATCTTACGGATGTCTTATCACTTCCAGACAACAAAGCTCTTCGTTCAGCTGTACTTAATAAATTCTCATACGCAGTGATGCTCATACGCGCACTCACGCCGCTTTTATTATCAATATATTCGCTTTCTCTTGCTTCAAAACTAATTTGTTCTAACAAATCTTTCGCTAAATTAGGTACATGAACCGCATCCGATTGTTGCTGGTCTAATTTAGCTTCTTGATGGGTAATGGTTCTCGCAATGGCAACCGTTTCTGGATAATGCGTTAGAATTTGCGAACCAATTCTGTCTTTCAATGGTGTTACAATGCTTCCACGATTGGTATAATCTTCTGGATTGGCAGTGAAAACAAATTGCATGTCTAACGGCATTCTCAATTTGAAACCACGAATTTGAATATCGCCTTCTTGCAAAATATTAAATAAAGCTACCTGAATTCTAGCTTGCAAATCGGGTAATTCATTGATTACAAAGATGCAACGATTAGCTCTTGGAATCATTCCGAAGTGAATTACTCGGTCATCCGCATACGACAATTTCAAGTTTGCTGCTTTTATCGGATCGACATCACCAATTAAATCGGCTACAGTTACATCTGGAGTGGCTAATTTTTCAGAAAAACGCTCGCTTCTGTGAATCCATTTTATTGGAGTAGCATCGCCTTTCTCGGCTATTAAATCTTTTGCAAATCTTGAAATTGGATGTAATGGATCATCGTTAATCTCTGAACCATCCACAATGGGCATGTATTCGTCTAATAATTCGATCATTTTTCTCGCCAAACGTGTTTTCGCCTGACCACGAAGCCCAAGTAAATTAATATTATGGCGTGATAAAATGGCACGTTCCAATTCGGGAATTACGGTATTTTCAAATCCGTGAACGCCTTCAAAAACTGGCTTACCCGATTTTATTTTGGTTCGTAAATTATCTCGCAATTCGTCTTTGATACTTCTTGATATCCAACCGGATTGTTTTAATGCTGCTAATGTTTTTATGTCTTTCATAGTATTTTCTATATTCTTTTTTATTTCTTTCTCTCGCAAAGTCGCTAAAACGCACAGTTTGCTAAATATTTTATGTTTTCTTTTTTTTTACCATTTAAGGCAATTGAAGTTATTTAAGTTTTACTTTTATTGAAATTGACTTTTGAAATTGAAACCTACTTAATCTTCTTCTTTCTATTAGTTTCATAATCCTCAAAAATCATTTCACCCAAACCTTTAAGTCCAGTGTAAAATGCTTTTCCTTGATTGGCTTCGGTAAATCGGTTTACGAATTTCTGCAAATACGGATCGTTTGCAATCATGAATGTTGTTATTGGAATGTGCAATTTTCTGGCTTGTGCCGCTTGATTGTAGCATTGCTCAACGATGTATTCATCCAAACCATTACTGTTCATGTAATACGTACCGTCTTTTTCACGCACGCAACTTGGTTTTCCGTCGGTGATCATGAAAATTTGCTTGTTGGTATTTCGTTTTCTACGCAACATGTCCATCGCCAATTGCAATCCGGCAACGGTATTCGTGTGATATGGTCCGACTTTTAAATACGGTAAATCTTTAATTGCAATTGGCCAAGCGTCGTTTCCGAAAACTAGAATGTCAATAGTATCTTTTGGATAACGTGTCGTGATTAATTCGGCCAAAGCCATCGCTACTTTTTTAGCTGGTGTGATTCGGTCTTCACCATACAAAATCATACTGTGGCTGATGTCAATCATCAAAACGGTACTCATTTGAGCCTTAAACTGCGTGTCTTCAACGATAAGATCATTTTCGGTCAATTGAAAATCCCCAGCCCCGTGATTAATTTGTGCATTGCGTAAACTTTCGGTCATTGAAATCCGTTCGAGGTTATCCCCAAAATGAAACTCACGGAACTCACCGGTATGCTCATCCCCATTTCCAGCG
>JAIEMH010000046.1 GCA_019752245.1 Flavobacteriaceae bacterium | reverse complement strand
TTGTATTTAAAGGAAAATACAATGCAGTCTTGATTAATTATCCGGAATATGAACTAAAAAATACTCTTTATTAACATTAGTATGCAAATAAAAAATAAAATACTTCTTATTACAGGAGGTACAGGTTCTTTTGGAAATGCAGTTCTTGACAGATTTTTAACTACTAATATTAAGGAAATACGAGTGTTTTCAAGAGATGAGAAAAAGCAACATGATATGCGAATCAGGCTAAATCATCCAAAAGTAAAATTTTACATTGGAGATGTTAGAGATATTTCTAGCCTTGATATTGCTATGAGAGGTGTTGATTATGTTTTTCATGCTGCTGCTTTGAAGCAAGTTCCATCATGTGAATTTTTCCCATTAGAAGCTACCAAGACTAATGTGTTTGGGACAGAAAACGTCATCAAATCGGCCGTAAAAAACAACGTAAAGAAAGTAATTTGTCTGAGTACGGACAAAGCTGCTTATCCTATTAATGCAATGGGAATTTCAAAAGCTTTAATGGAAAAAGTTGCTGTTGCTGAATCAAGAAATGTTGAGGGAGATACTACAACAGTTTGCTTAACACGATATGGCAATGTAATGGCTTCTCGTGGATCTGTGATTCCTTTATTTATCGATCAAATTAAACAAGGGCTTCCAATTACAATTACTGATGGCAATATGACACGTTATCTAATGTCTCTTGAAGATGCGGTTGATCTAGTTTTATTTGCATATGATAATGGTGGTCAAGGAGATTTATTCGTTCAGAAAGCGCCTGCATCAACTATACTAGATTTGGCAGAGTCTCTTATTGAGTTGTTTGAAGCAACGAATGAAATAATAATTATTGGAACTCGACATGGTGAGAAGTTGTTTGAAACACTTTGTACACGAGAAGAAATGGCCAAAGCACAAGACTTAGATAACTTTTTTAAAGTTCCAGCTGACAATAGAAATTTAAATTATGGTAGTTACTTTTCTGAAGGAGATGAAAAAGTATCTGCGATTGAAGATTATAATTCGCATAATACTAAACGATTAAATAAGGAAGAAATAAAGAATTTATTAATGTCATTAGATTATATAAAAGAAGAACTTAAGTTATGGAAGCAAAAATAACGGTCATGACCATCGTGGGGACACGCCCTGAAATAATTAAATTAAGTCAGGTTATTAAGGAATTGGATAAATACACCAATCATATATTGGTTCATACCGGTCAAAATTTTGATTATGAGTTGAATGAAATTTTTTTTGAACAACTTGAATTAAGAAAACCTGATGTGTTTTTAAACGCAGCAGGTAAGAATGCAGCTGAAACGATAGGTAATGTTATAATAAAATCAGATGAGATTTTTGAAAAGTATAAACCAGATGCTTTATTAATTTATGGAGATACAAACAGTTGTATGTCAGTAATTTCAGCGAAGCGAAAAAAAATTCCAATTTTTCACATGGAAGCTGGAAACCGATGTTTTGATCAACGTGTTCCTGAAGAAATAAATAGAAAAATTGTCGATCATTTAAGTGATATAAACATGCCACTTTCTGAGCATGCTAGAAAATACCTTGAAAGAGAAGGCATTGCTCCCGAAACTATTGTAAAAACTGGATCTCCAATGTATGAAGTTTTACAATATCACAAAGCAAATATCGATGCATCAACTATTTTAGAAGTAGAAAAATTAAATCCAAAAGAATATTTCATTGTTAGTACCCACAGAGAGGAAAACATAGATTCTGAAGAAAACTTTTCTAATTTATTGGATTCTTTGGTCGCAATTAATGAGGTTTATGGTAAAAGAATAATTATTTCTACTCATCCTAGAACCAGAAAAAAATTGGAGGAAATTGGTTTTGTTAATGGCAACCCAAATATTGAATTTATGAAACCTTTTGGGTTTTTAGATTATATAAAACTGCAACAAAATGCATATTGTGTAATTTCTGATAGCGGAACAATAACAGAGGAGGCTTCAATATTAAATATTCCTGCAATCACTATAAGACAAGCGCATGAGCGACCAGAAGGAATGGATGAAGGCGTTCTTATCATGTCTGGTTTAAGCAAAGACCGTATTTTGGAATCAATAAAAGTTATAGTTAATCAACATAATAAAAATAAAGATCAAATTAAGATTGTAGGTGATTATAACGTTGATAATGTATCAAAGAAGGTTGTTAGAATAATTTTATCCTACACGGATTATATAAACAGAACAGTATGGAAAAAGTAAAAGTATTAATTCTTGGCTCAACAGGAATGCTAGGGCATGTACTATTTAATTATTTAAAATTTAATTCGAATTTTGAAATCTATGATTTGGTTTATAGAACTAAATTACGTGAGGAGTCTATAATTTGTGATATTACAAATAAGGAATCTGTAAAAAATATAATAACTGAAATTAAACCAGATTACATCATCAATTGTATTGGTGTTTTAATTCATGGGTCTAACACTAATCCGTCGAATTCTATCTATATCAATTCATTTTTTCCACACTATTTAGTTAGTATTGCTAGAGCGATTGATTCAAAATTAATACATATTAGTACAGATTGCGTATTCTCTGGACTAAAAGGATCTTATTTAGAAACAGATTTCAGAGATGCAGATGATGTATATGGAAGAAGCAAAGCCCTAGGTGAAATAAATAATGATAAGGATTTGACCATACGTACTTCTATTGTTGGTC
>JAIEMH010000218.1 GCA_019752245.1 Flavobacteriaceae bacterium | reverse complement strand
TTTAAATAGCTGTAATTGATTTAATTTTCTAGTTTTAAATTCTATTCCAGCATCGCCAAAAGTATCACCAGTAAATGAAGTGTTCATTGGTGAAAAGAATTCTATTGTGGCCGAATTGCCAATTAAATATTTTCCAGAATAGTCTTCTTTGTTGGTAGAAGTTGTAGCACTTTTACAAATAAATAAGGTGTCTTTTACAAATGAATTTTCAAATAATTTAGTATAGGAATCTACGTCGATTGTAACAAAAATTGTGTTTAAATCGATTGGCAGTTTTTCTGTCGCATTCTGAGCAAAAGAAGTGCAACACAAAAAAAATACTAAATATTTGAAAATATTCATTTTTTAATTTTTATAAACTCGAGAAACTTTTTCAATACCATCTATTTTTTTGATGTTATCCATTAGTTTCTTTAAAATTGTATTGTTTTGAACTACAACAGTAACCTGACCGTTAAAAATTCCTGCTTCGCCACTCAATGATATACTTTGAATGTTTACGTGCATTTGGTTTGAAATTACTTTGGTCAATTCGTTGGTAAGCCCAAGTGTATCCATTCCGGTGATTTTTAAAATGGCTTTAAATTCTTGTTGTGATGAATCAATCCATTTGGCTTGCATAATTCTGTAGGCATAATTAGATTGCATTGCTATGGCATTTGGACAATCTTTTTTATGTACTTTAATTCCTTCGTTGATGGTTACAAATCCAAATACTTCATCACCAGGAATTGGATTGCAACAAGCCGAAAGTTTATAATCTAATCGGTCTAATTCTTTTCCAAAAACTAATAAATCATAGTTGCTGCTTAGTTCTTGTTTGTGAATATCTTCTGGTGCTGATGATGGTGAACGTTTGATTTTATTCTTAAAGAAATTCATCAATGTGTTGCTTTTTTGAGCAGCATAATCTTTTAATTGCTGATTCTCAATAGCGCCAATTCCTGTTCTGTAAAACAAATCTAAACTTGTTTTAAGTTTGAAAAAGTTTACTAATTCATTAACTACATTTTCGTTTAATGTAATTTTTAAATGTTTTAATTTTCGGGTAAGAAGTTCCTTTCCTTCTTCGGCAATTTTTTTGGTATCTTCGTTAAGAACGTTTCTAATTTTATTTTTTGCACGAGAAGTAGTTACATAATCAAGCCAGTTGATGGTTGGTTTTTGATTAATTGAAGTTATTACCTCTATCTGATCACCACTTTTTAGTTCATGATTTAATTGAACTAATTTACCATTAACACGCGTTCCACGAGTTTTGATTCCTATTTCGGAGTGAATGCTAAATGCAAAATCTAATGAAGTTGCTCCTTTTGGTAATGATTTAATTTCTCCTTTGGGTGTAAAAACGAAGATTTCTTTGGCATAGAGATTCATTTTAAAATCTTCTACAAAATCTACTGCATTGGTTTCGGAGTTTTCAAGTGCTTCTTTTAATAAATTTAGCCACACGTCCAATCCGTTTTCTTCCGTTGCGCCTTGTTTGTATTTATAATGTGCCGCATAACCTTTTTCTGCAATTTCATCCATTCGTTCACTTCGAACCTGAATTTCTACCCAACGTCCTTTTGGTCCCATTACGGTTATGTGCAAAGCTTCATATCCAGTAGATTTTGGAGAAGAAATCCAATCGCGCAAACGACTAGGACTAGGTCGATAATGATCGGTTACAATAGAATAAATTTTCCATGCCAAAAACTTTTCATCGTGTTGGTTGGATTTGTAGATTATTCGCAAAGCAAATTTGTCGTAAACTTCATCAAAACTTACATTTTGCGCCAGCATTTTTCTGCGAATAGAATATATTGATTTTGGTCTACCTTTTATTATGTAGTCAACATTTTCATCGTTTAAGGATTTTTTTAAAACATCAGAAACCAATTTGATGTATTCATCTTGCTCTTCTTTAGTTTCTTTAATCTTACTTACAATATCATTATAAACAGCTGGTTCTGTATATTTTAATCCTAAGTCTTCAAGTTTTGTTTTAATATTATACAACCCAAGTCTGTGGGCAAGTGGTGCATAAATGTATAAAGTTTCGGATGCAATTTTAACTTGTTTATAATCGGGCATCGAATCCATAGTTTGCATATTGTGCAATCTATCAGCAATTTTTATTAGAATTACACGAACGTCATCATTCAATGTCAATAGCATTTTACGAAAATTTTCCGCTTGCATTGAAATGTTCATGTCTTTTTTAACCTGAGAAATTTTGGTTAAACCTTCAACCAATTGTGCAATTTTTGGATTGAACATTTTCTCTAAATCTTCAACAGTTATAGGAGTATCTTCTACAACATCATGAAGTAAAGCTGCCGCAATTCCTGTGGCACCAAGTCCAATTTCTGAAGCAACAATTTTGGCAACACCAATAGGATGAAAGATGTAAGCCTCACCAGATTTTCTTCGTTGGTCTTTGTGCGCGTCGACTGCTACATCAAATGCTTTACGAATTAGTTTTTTATCTTCCGTTGTAAGTGTTTGATAACTAATGCGAAGCAGTTCTTTGTATTCGCGTGCTAGTGCTTTTTTTTCTTCTTCTAAATCTATCTCTGTCATGGCAAATTCTTCAATTAGCTAAAAATAAGAATAATTCTTCAAAGTGCAATAAAAAAATCCCAAATTCCGAAAAAAGTTTTCATGGAATTTGGGATATTATTTATAAAAGTATAAAACTATTGTATTTTACT
>JAIEMH010000034.1 GCA_019752245.1 Flavobacteriaceae bacterium | reverse complement strand
ATCACAACACCAGAACAAAAAGCTGCAGTTGATGCTTATGTTGAAGCAACTGCAAAACGTTCAGAAAGAGAACGTATGGCTGATGTAAAAACCATTTCTGGAGTTTTCACCGGTGCGTTTGCCGTACATCCATTTACAAAAGAACCAATTCCGGTTTGGATTGGCGATTACGTTTTGGCTGGTTACGGAACAGGCGCAGTGATGGCAGTTCCGTGTGGTGACGAAAGAGATTATGCTTTTGCAAATTTCTTTAAAGGTCAAAATGGTATGCCTGAAATTAAAAATATTTTCAATAAAGATATTTCTGAAGCGGCTTATGGTGAGAAAAGCGGCTTCGAATTGGTAAACTCTGATTTCCTTAACGGATTAGATTACAAAGAAGGAACAAAAAAAATCATCGAAGCATTAGAAAAAATACATCAAGGAAAAGGCAAAACCAATTACCGTTTGCGTGATGCGGTTTTCTCTCGTCAAAGATATTGGGGTGAACCATTTCCGGTGTATTATGTAAATGGATTGCCACAAATGATTGATGCCAAACATTTGCCAATTGTATTGCCAGAAGTTGAAAAATATTTACCAACTGAAGACGGACAACCGCCATTAGGAAACGCAACTAATTGGGCTTGGGATAGTCTTCAGTGTTCAGTAGTTAGTAATCAGTTGATTGATAACGAAACCATATTTCCTTTAGAACTAAACACAATGCCAGGTTGGGCAGGAAGTTCTTGGTATTGGATGCGTTATATGGATGCGCATAACGAAAACGAATTTGCAAGTAAAGAAGCACTAAACTATTGGCAAAACGTAGATTTATATATAGGAGGAAGCGAACACGCAACTGGACATTTATTGTATTCTCGTTTTTGGAATAAATTTCTAAAAGATAGAGGTTATGCGCCAACAGAAGAACCCTTCAAGAAGTTGATAAATCAAGGAATGATTTTGGGAATGAGTGCGTTTGTTTATAGATGGGAGTATGGTTTGGCTTCAGATTCTATAAATGAAAATCGTAAAATTGTTTTTTTTAGTAAAGGATTAATCGATAAAGCAATAAAGGAAGAAGGTTTTATTTCAGAAGTTAATGATGAAGCAAAAAATATCATCACTGTTTTGAAAGCACGTCATGCAAGTATAAGAGATTCAAATGTTGATTGGAGACATTTTACACCGATTCATGTTGATTTAGCAGTAATAAATGACATCACAAACGAATTAAATATTGAAGCTTTCAAAAGGCATTCATTATATTCAGATTATAAAGATGCAGAATTCATAACTGAAAACGGAAAATACATCGTTGGTAGAGAAGTAGAAAAAATGTCAAAATCTAAATACAACGTTGTCAATCCAGATGATATTTGTAATGATTATGGTGCTGATACGTTGCGTTTGTATGAAATGTTTTTGGGTCCATTGGAACAAGCAAAACCATGGAATACTGCCGGAATTACAGGCGTTTCAGGTTTCTTGAAAAAACTGTGGCGTTTGTACTTTGATGAAAATACTGGTTTGAATGTTTCTAACGACGAACCAACAGCTGAAATGTACAAATCATTGCACAAAACCATCAAGAAAGTTACCGAAGATATCGAGAATTTCTCATTCAATACTTCAGTTTCGCAGTTTATGATTTGTGTGAATGAATTGGCTACTTTAAAATGTAACCACAGAAAAATTCTAGAACCATTGGCAATTCTAGTTTCGCCTTATGCGCCACATATTGCTGAGGAATTATGGTCGCAATTGGGTCATGAAGGTTCAGTGTCAACCGTTGATTTTCCTATTTGTGAAGAAAAATATTTAGTAGAATCGGAGAAAGAATATCCAGTTTCGTTCAATGGAAAAATGCGTTTTACTATTAAATTGTCTTTAGATTTAACGGTTCCGCAAATACAAGAAATTGTACTCGCAGATGAACGTACCATCAAGCAATTGGACGGAAAAACACCTAATAAAGTAATCATCGTTCCAGGAAAAGTGATTAATTTAGTAGGATAAATAAAACAGATTTACAATAAAAATCCAAATATTGAGTTTTCTCTTGATATTTGGATTTTTCTATTTTTTAACCTTACTATTTTAACCAATGAAAAAAATCAGCACGTTATTTCTATTAACTATTTCGGCAATTAGTTTTGGTCAAGTCAAAGATTCTGTGGCTTCCAAAAAAGTTTGTACTAATCTTTATGTAGGTATTGGCGCTCAGGTTCATGACGATTTAAAGATAAATAAAAACCTAAGACTTAAAAATCTACCCGAAGTTCAAAATGTTATTTCTGAGTTTGTTGTAGGAATGAATGTTTTTGGTAAAAAATTCTCTGGTGCAGGCGAATTTGGATTCATGTATTCCAATCCGGAGAAAGACGGAAATAAAAACAAATATTATGGTTTTAACTCACGTTTGAAATTTCATTACAATATTATCAATAAAGAGAAAATCGCGTTTACTAGCGGAATAAATGTTGCTTCAACGAGCAGTTCTTTAGATGTTTATTCTTCTTCAAATACAATAGATTTAAACGATTTGGAACCCAATAACAACAGCGGACATTTGAATCTTAAAAACCAAATGTATTATGCTGGTCCATCACTATCGTTGTATTTGTTTAGAAAATCATTTCCAATCCAAATTAATGCAGCCTACGAAATAGGATTTACAAGAGGAAGATGGAAATCAGATTTTGGATCGGTTTT
>JAIEMH010000148.1 GCA_019752245.1 Flavobacteriaceae bacterium | reverse complement strand
ATAGGAAATCCACCGCCAATATTCAATCCATCAAGTGTTGGACATTCTTTTTTTAGTGCAATGTAAACTTTAATACATTTCACCAACTCATTCCAATAGTAAGCATTATCATTAATTCCGGTATTGATAAAAAAGTGAAGCATTTTCAACTCTAATTTATCATTTTCCTGGATTTGTTTTTTGTAAAATTGAACGATATTTTTATATCCAATTCCTAATCTAGAAGTATAAAACTCAAATTTTGGTTCTTCTTCAGCAGCAATTCTAATTCCAATTTTGAATTTTCCTTTAATTTCTGCTTGAAGCAAATCCAATTCTTCGTAATTATCGATAATTGGAATGGCATTTTTATGACCGTTATTAATCAATCGCGCAATATTAGTTATGTATTGATCTCTTTTAAAACCATTACATATAATATGTGTACTTTTATTGATTTTTCCGTTTTCTAATAAATTCTCTACAATATTTATATCAAATGCCGATGACGTTTCAATATGAATATTGTTTTTGAAAGCTTCATTCATAATGTATTCAAAATGAGAGCTTTTAGTGCAGTAACAGTAGTAATACTTACCTTCGTATTTGTTTTTTTCCATAGCATTTCTAAACCAGTTTTTGGCTCTTTTAATGTTATTGGAAATTTGAGGTAAATAAGTAAATTTTAAAGGTGTTCCGTATTGTTCTACCAATTTCATCAAATCTATATTATGAAATTGAAGTGCATTTTCTTTGTTTAAAGTAAATTCTTCTTGTGGGAAATAATACGTTTGATTGATTAAGTCGAAATATTTTGTGTTCATTATTTTTTGAATTGTTTGTGAGATTAATAAAAAGCGAAATTAATCTTGAATTCAAACTCTAATGTTAGCGTATATAATAGGTAACTTAATGGTGTCGGTTTTTGTAATGTCTAAAATGATACTTAAAATCATTTTTATAGACGTTAAAAAAGTCACACACAACACTTGAAATCCAGCATTACTTTTAAGCAGGAATTGACTATTCGTGTTGGTATTGTTCTTTCTATTCATCAGGACAAATGTAAAAAATAAAATAAGCGAATTGCAACAATTTTATTAAAAAAATGTTATGATTTGTAATCGTTGAAACTATTGATAATTAATTCATTTTCAACCGATTGATTAATGATGATTTTTCCAATACCATTTATTAAGGCAAATTGTACTTTTCCATATTCATTTTTCTTGTCGTGAATGAGTAAATCTTGGATAATTTTGATATCATTATCCGTAAAAATGTGCTCGTCAAAAATAGAAGTTATTACATATTTAATTTGATAAAATTCTTCATTAGTAAGCAATCCTTTTTCTTTAGAAATATAACTTTCTAGAATCATTCCAATTGCAATTGCTTCACCGTGTAATAATGGAGTAGTGGTTTCTAAAAAATGACTTTCAATAGCATGACCAAGCGTATGGCCAAAGTTTAGTGCTTTTCTAATTCCGTTTTCTGTTGGATCTTGTTTTACAATTTCGTTTTTAATTTCTATAGAACGATAAATTAATACATCTAAATCATTAAAATCTAAAGTGCTTAAATCTAAAAATTGTTCCCAATATTTTTTATCATAAATCAATCCATGTTTTAACATTTCTGCTAATCCAGATCGCATTTCTTTTTGTGGTAACGTTTCAAGAAAACCAGTATCGATTAGCAATAATTGTGGCACATTGATAACGCCAATTTGGTTTTTTAAGTTGCCTAAATCAACGCCGTTTTTTCCACCAATTGAGGCGTCAACCATTCCTAATAAAGTTGTAGGAATATTAACAAAATCAATTCCTCTTTTAAAAGTTGAAGCAATAAATCCTCCAATATCTGTAATCACTCCGCCGCCAAGATTGATAAGTAAACTTTTTCTATCGGCACCCAAATCAGAGAGTATGGACCAAATTTCAAGACACGTAGCCATGTTTTTTATTCCCTCACCAGCTTCAATTTCGATAATTTCTATTGAAATTTCAACTGCTAAATTGGGTAAAACTTTAGGCAAACAATACTCATTTGTATGTTCATCAACAAGAATAAAAATAGAAGAGTAGTTGTTCTCTTTTATAATTTCATTGATTACTTCATATCCCTTTTCATTAAAGTAAATTGAATAGCCATTGGCTTCGATTGATTGCATAATATCATTTAAATTTCAGACAAAAATAAGGATATTATTTTATCACAGTAAAATGAAAATTGACTTATTTTTTTATCAAATTTTTTAATTCCATTTAAAATTGATTACTTTTGTTTAATTAAATATGTAATAAGTTAAACAATATAATTTTGAAACCAATTATTGCAACCATAGAACGAGAAAATTTGTCTGATATTCAAATAGATAGAATTATTGAAATGGCTTGGGAAGACCGAACTCCATTTGATGCGATAAAATTTCAATTCGGATTAAATGAGGCCGATGTGAAAGCTTTGATGAAAAAAGAGCTCAAGTTTAGTAGTTACAAACTTTGGCGCGAACGTGTTGAAAATTGTAAAACTAAACATGTAGCTAAACGAGTTGAAGGCATTGATCGTTTCAAATGCAACATGCAACGTGCTATTTCAAATAATAAAATTTCTAAACGAACAAAGAATAATGAAATCTGCTTTCTTCATTTGGAGTTACATGAAAGCTATTGAAGAAAAAATAAACTCTAATATAATATAGTAAAAGATTTATTAGCACTATTAAATGTT
>JAIEMH010000331.1 GCA_019752245.1 Flavobacteriaceae bacterium | reverse complement strand
GATGCCGCTATAAAGTTGCTTTATGATCCTAAGTTAATGAAAGAAATGCGCCTTAATGCCTTGCATAAAATAAATCCAACATCATGGCAAAACGCAGCAATTGCTCATGTTGACCTAGCTAAAACTAGTTTAGCAAAGAAAAAAGTAGTTCTAAAATATGAACGTCCAGAGATTTCGTTGGATCATATTAATAAGTTAACAACCAGCGACGGAATACTTCAATTTTCTAAAATTGACACTCCAGATTTAGATTCGGGTTACACGCTTGATGATAATGCACGTGCTTTAATTGCGCTTACAAATCATTATAAATTAACTAAGGAAGCATCGAGTTTGAGCTTGATAGAAACTTATTTGAGCTTCATTATTTTTTGTCAGCAAGACGATGGTAATTTTTTAAACTATGTAGACAAACACGGTAATTTCTTTGATAAAAATAGTGATGAAAACCTTGAAGATTCTAATGGTAGAGCTATTTGGGCATTGGGAGAATTTGTTTCGCATAAAGATTTGTTTAGTGATGAATTAATTCAAAAGGCAAAATTTGCCATTGAAAAATCATTACAACACATCACAAGATATAACTCGCCAAGAGCCATTGCATTTTCTATTAAAGGACTTTATTTTTATAATTTAGAAAAAAATAACATTCGAGTGAAACGACTTATCACTTCATTGGCCGATGATTTAGTTTCAAAATATAGAGGTGTTTCAGAAAATAACTGGAAATGGTTTGAAGATTATTTAACCTATGCCAACAGTCTTTTACCCGAAGCGATGCTTTATGCTTCCTTAAGTACAGGAAGTTTATTGTACAGAAAAATTGCCAAAACCACTTTTGATTTTTTATTGTCATTAACTTTTGTAAACAACAGAATTAAAGTGATTTCCAATCAAGGATGGCAACACAAAGGTAAAAAAGCTAATAATTATGGAGAACAACCTATTGATGTTGCTTACACCGTTTTGGCTTTGGATACATTTTATGACGTGTTTGAAGAAGAGGAATATTTAGACAAAATGGAAATTGCATTTGATTGGTTTCAGGGAAAAAATCATTTACATCAAATAGTTTACAATCCAATAACTGGCGGTTGCTATGACGGATTAGAAGAAAACCATGTTAATCTTAATCAAGGTGCCGAATCGACCCTAAGTTATTTATTAGCTCGATTGGTTTTTGAAAAAATAGAAGATTCAAAAACAGCGGTACAACATTATGATGAAGTAATGCAAAATACGTAAGTAATTTAATTAAGATAAAATAGAACATTATGAAAACAATGAAAAAAGTCTTAATGGCTTTAGATTATAATCCAAATACAATCAAAATTGCCGAAATTGGTTTCTCTTTTGCCAAAGCTATGGATGCCGAAATTACCTTGTTGCATGTTGTTGAAAACGAAGTTTATTATACTTCTTTTATGACTTCACCCATAACTGGTATTGGAGATTTTGACAGCGCAACGTTTTATCAATTTATAAATTCAGACGGACTTTCTGATGCTGCCAATTATTATTTGGAGAAAGTAAAACTACATCTCAATGATAAAAAAATCAAAACTTTGGTAGAAAACGGAGATTTTGCCGAAGTCATCCTTAAAACAGCCAAACATTTAAAGGTAGATTTGATTATAATGGGTTCGCACAGTCAAAAATGGTTGGAGAAAGTATTGATTGGTAGTACTACAGAAAATGTATTGAATCAATCTTCCATTCCGTTGTTAATAATTCCTACTAAAAAGAAGTAGCAAAGTAAATTACATGTTGTAATTATGTAATATAATGAACTGATTTTGTAACTATTTTATACTACTAACAAACGAAATTTGTAAAGAACATATTTAACAATTAATAAAACATATATCATGAGCAATCTACTTTATTTAATAGCAATCATTTTGGTTATTTCTTGGGCATTGGGTTTTTTTGTTTACAACACAGGAGGTATAATTCACATTTTACTTGTCATAGCAATAATTGCTGTGTTGATGAGAATAATTAGCGGAAGAAACGTAATGAAATAAGATACTGAAAACGATTTTTTCTAACTTAAAATAGTATTAAAATCTGCTTAAGTTAGATGCCGATTAATTTTAAAAAGTTTTTTAGTTTTACTTTTTTTAATTAGTAATTGGTTGGTGAAAAGCTACTTTCGGGTAGCTTTTCTTTTTATTAATGCGGTTGTATTGTAAGTTAATTAACTTCTTAAAAACGCTTTAACACAAAGCATAAAAGTTACTACTTCTACAAAGAGTAAGGCAATAAAAAAGAGCATTTTAAAAATAAAGCTCATTTTTTTATACGAAGTACCAAAGGCATTGTAATAGGCAAAAATGACGTAAGACACTAGTAAAAATGGCGCTATAAAGTCGGATGCATCCGAAAGAAAAACAAAATTTTCAGTAAAATCAAAAAAGATAAAAACATTCAGTGATAAGGAAATTATTAGAATTCCTAAATAAATCATTCCAGAAACAATTACATGTTCGCTAAAGTTTAATTTTTTCTTTCTAAAAAGGATGAAACTATTAATTGCAAAAAGAGGTAATAATCCAATTAGCAATAATTTTTCGTAATTGTCAAAAAATTGGTCCAGTTGTTTTCCTTGAATGTTTTTAACCACTTTTTCAGTTTTAATAAATTCTGCTGCATGCGTATCATAAAAATGAACAAGAAAAAGATTCAAACCTATAAGCAGTAATGCTAAATAAAA
>JAIEMH010000314.1 GCA_019752245.1 Flavobacteriaceae bacterium | reverse complement strand
AAAAAAACCTTTTTCTTTAGAGAATATGTGCATAGATCCACCCATTCCTTTAGAAGTTCCTGTAACTTTTCCGTACAATTCTGCCATTACTTTTTTAGGATCAACTCCCATTGCAATGGGTTGAACGTGGTTACGATAAGCAGTAATCATCTTATCTTTAGACAAATCCATTGCATGAATTGCTCCAGCTAGAACAGCTTCTTGACCGTTGTATAAATGTAAAAATCCTCTAACTTTTTGTTGGATGTAAACGGCAGCTAATTTGTCTTCGAATTTTCTCCAAAACTGCATTTCCTCATACCATTGAAGGTAAGTTTCTTTTGTAATTGGTTTCATTTTTTAATGAATTACTATGATTAAAGATATTGTAATTGTATCACAATATTTATTTATTTAAAATTGCGAAATGCAAAAGTAAGATATTGATAGTAGATGTAAAAATAAATAAGTACTAAAATAACATTTTTTAGCACAAAATACGAACTATATCGTTATCGTTTATAGTGATGTTTTATCAAATGACAAAGGCAATAAATTGTTGATTGAATTTGATTTATAAACTTCTCCAGATTCTCCCATAAAATAAATTTCTATTGGAATGTCTTGTTTGAATTCATACTCTGCGATAGATTGCCTGCATGCACCACATGGAGGAATTGGAGACAAAGTTGGATTAGTATCGGAAGCTGCTGTTATTGCTAGTTTTACAATTTTTGCATTTGGATAAATGGCTCCAGCTTGAAAAATAGCAACTCTTTCGGCACATAAACCAGATGGATATGCTGCGTTTTCTTGATTGGAACCTAAAACGATTTTACCGTTATCTAATAAAATTGCAGCTCCAACCCTAAATCTTGAATACGGCGCATAAGCATTTTTGCGAGTTTCAATGGCTTGATGCATTAATGATTGAATTTCTAACGGCAAATTTTGAATCCCATCAAATACTTCAATTGTAGTTGTAATGTTTATTTCTTTCATTCGTTATTGAGGAAAAAAAATCCAAACTTCAATTAAGAAGTTTGGATTGTTATTAAATTTATTAAATTCTAGTAATCATCATATTTGTCACCAAAATTAAATGTTAGTGAGAATCGTAATGTATTTTCTAATGGATTTTTGACTTTAGATGCAGAGAACAAATAAGAAACATCAACTTTTACTACATTATACTTAAATCCGGCTCCAAGCGAGAAAAATCTTCTTGCTCCTTTTAATGGACTTTCATTAAAATATCCTAATCTAAAGGCAAATGAATCTTGATAAGAATATTCTGCTCCAGCAGAATAAGTAAACTCTTTTAATTCTTCTGAAAAACCTCCTGGTGCATCTCCAAATGATTTGAACATTCCAGACACCCAGTTTATTTTTTTATATTTATCATTGTTTTCTGCTCTTGCAGCAGCAGTTTCAGCAGCCGATATTGTTCCATCGCCATCAGTATCTACATAAACTGGATCTTGAGGAGTTGGAACTAAAAGTTTTGCAAATTCTACACTTAATCCAACTTTATTGTATTCGTCTAATATAAAATCAAAACCACCGCCTAGCCTCATGTTGGCTGGTAAAAAGTTAGATGAAATATCATTTTTTGCATTATCATAACTGATTTTTGGACCCATATTTTGGAAATTGAATCCTAAGCGATATCTACCATTAAATTCATTGAAGGCAATCTCTTCTGATTGATAAAAACCAGCTACATCAACTGCAAATGAACTTCCAGGAACGGCATCAGTATTTACATCGGCTATTTTCAAGTTAGATCTAATGTATCTTCCTCCAACAGCCATACTAAAATGATCGTTTAGTTTTAATGAATACGATCCATCCAAAGCCAATTCATTAGGTTTTACTACGTTAGCAGGATCATCAAAATTTTGTCTTAATTCTATTTCACCAAGACTAAAAAATCTTAAACTTCCAGCAAAAGCACTTCTTTCACTAATTCTATTATAATAATTTACTTGACCTAACGAGATATCATTTACTAATGCTGTTAAATAAGGTGTATAACTCACAGCAAAACCTTGTTTATCTAGCGAAAAAGCATATTTAGCAGGATTCCATTGTTGAGAATAAGCATCTGCAGAAGTAGCTACACCTTGATCTGCCAAACCAGCAGCTCTAGCATCAGCAGCGACTAAAAGGAATGGTACTCCAGTAGTTATTACTCTATCTTGGGCTTTTATAATTTGATTTGAAGCAACAAGCAACACTAGCAGTAGCATGTTTTTGCTGATACTTCCAAATTTAATTTTTTGGATTTTTTGAATCTTCGATTTCATTTTACAATTATAATTATTTAACAAATATAGTATTTTCTTATAGGATAACAAGTTTTTCAATTTTTTCTGATTTATTTCCAGAAACGGTAGATTTTACTGTGAGTTTGTATATATAAACACCTTTACCTATTTTATCTCCAAAATCATCTTTTCCATCCCAAGTAATTTCTCTAGACAAAAAGCCCTCAGTAGTAACAGTTTGGTTTATAGTTTTTACTATTTTACCAGTAATAGTTATTATTTGTACTTGAACGTCTAATGGTTCATAAGGTTTGTTATGATTAAACCAAAACTGAGTGTAACTAACGAATGGATTAGGATAGTTAAGCACATTACTTAGAGTAATATCTCCGCTATCAGCAACTACAAACTGTATTTCACTCGAGATATAATTGTTATAAACATCCCAAGCCTTGAAAACTATTGTATG
>JAIEMH010000311.1 GCA_019752245.1 Flavobacteriaceae bacterium | reverse complement strand
CCCTCAGTGTTACATGAACAGCATCTGGCAATTTTTGAGTTTTGGATTGCTTTCAATTTTAGTTTTTCCGAGTTTGGACACCTTATCGCTATAATTTTTTTCGAATAAAAGTAACGTTGTTCTAAATTTTGTATCAAATTCTCTGAAAGATGATTTATTTAAACTTACAATTTCTAGAGCTTTTATAGCAGATTTAAACTCTTTTGCTTTTATTTTATTAGTATAATAATTATAAAAAACCGTCATGTAGTTTTTGGTATGAAAATTATTTTCATTTTCTAACCAATTGCACGTTGCGTCTAAATTCTCTGGAATTTCAGTAGTATATAAAATGGTTTCTTCATTATCTTGACACGACCCTAAATTGAATAATAAAAGTAAAAGCACCAGAAAATATAGTGAGCTATTTTTTATAGTTAAAGCAAAATAGTTGTTGATATTGACTTCCATTCTTATGTTTTTTTGATTTCAATAGCGATAACAGTCCCATTTTTGTTGGATGTTATTTTTGCTTCTCCACCAATAGCTCTACTGCGTTCTATAATGTTGTGTAGCCCAAAAGAATCTTTTTTGTTTAAAGTTTCGGTTACATCAAATCCTTTTCCATTGTCTTTGATTTCTATGAAAACGGTGTTATTTTTTTCTGAAATTGTAATTTTTGCTGCAACTGCATTGGCATATTTAATGATGTTAGATAAGGATTCTTGTAGAATTCTATACACCTGCAATTCATTAGAAGTTGATAAAGAATCATGATAATCAATTTCTGCAGTGACCATAAAATTATTAAAAGCTTGAACTCTCTCAACCAATTGTTCAACACTTGACTTTAAACCAACTTTGTCAAACATTATAGGATGTAAATTTCGGCTAATACTTCTAATATCATTTATAATAGCATCAATTTTTTTGTTGGTTATATCCGATTTTTCTTCGATAGAATTTTTTAAATTTAATAGCTCGTGGCTTACACTGTCATGTAAATCACCTGCAATTCGTTGTCTTTCTTCTTCTGTTTTTTCTAAAAGTTGTTTGGTAAATTGTAAAGATTCTTTTTTTTCTTTTTTTAATTCTCTTTGTTTTTTTATAAAAGTTATGGTTATTACAACCAAAAAGAAACCAATCAAGATAGCAATCAACAGCGCAATAGAAAAATTATTATTTTGAATGGTTTTCATTTGTAAAGCTATTTGATTTTCTTTTTTTTCAACTTCATATTTAGCATCAAGTTCAACAACTTTATTTTTCATTTCGTTACTTGCTACGCTATCGTTAGCCTTGATTATTTCATCATTGTATAGCAGTGCATTTTTAAAATCTTTTTTATGAATTGCAATGTTTTTCAAGGCATCGTAAAAATTTATTACTGCTTGATAATTTTGGTTTTCTATTAGGGCAGGAATGGCTTTTTTAATAACTTCCTCATTAATATTTTCTACATTTTTTTTTATTTCATATTCTGCAAATGAGGTATCATATTCTCTTGATGAACTAGGTGAGTCTAAGTCTATCACAATTGGTTTTATTTCATCAAGAATTTTTTTGGCTTCAACAACTTTATTTTGTTTTAATAATCCTGAAGCATAATAGGAATAGATGGATATTTTAAGTACATCATCTTTTATGGCACTATTTTTAAATGAATTATAAGTAGAATCAATTAAAGGATATAATTTTTTACTGTTGGTATCTTCATAAATTAGAATTTTATTGAACAAACTTATGTATACATTACTGGTATCCTTGGCTTTTTTAAAATAGGCTATTGCAGTATCATTATTTTCAATTGCCTTTGTGTAATCATTAGTTGCCGAATAAATTATTGAAAAAGAAGTGTAGACATACCCAATGCCAACAATATCATTCATTTCATTGTAATATTTTAACGCTTTTAAATTGTTTTCAATAGCTAAGTTTTGCTTTCCCATACTGTAATAGCAAAACGAGATGTTGTAATAAGCATAAGCTGAGTTTTTGCAACTTATATAATCTTTAACGGCAAACCTGGTTACATTTTTGTAATAAGAAATTGCCTTTTTAAAATCGCCTTCATCATCATAAAAACATCCAAAATATGTATCAATATAAGTTGTCTTTATTGGGTCTATTTTACTTCTATAATGATCTGAAAAATAATTTACTGTATTCATAAATTTCACATCATAAGTAGAAAAATAAGCTTTTTTAATGCATACAATTTCCAATGCTTTTGAAGCATTTGAGTAATCTTTCTCTTTGATTTTTTTATTGTAATAGCTGTAAAAAGTAGGTATATAATTTTTTTTGTAAAAATTATTTTTTTGGTTTAACCAAGTGCAAGTTTTGTCAAATTGGTCATCAAGAGGTTTGTAGTATCTAACTTTTACATCAGATTTCTCTTGACACGACATAAAACATAGATGCATTAGTAGGAATACCAGGTTAAATTTTAAAAGTCTTCTACTACAACAATACATGATTTATGATTTGTAACAAATGTATCTATTTTGTTTTGAATTGGTTCTATTTATCAAAATTCAAGGGTTAACCCTTGTATGATATTATTTTATTTCACGTCAACTTTGTAGAATAAATTTTACAAATTTTTTCCCAATGAAAAATAGAACTCAAAAAATGCTTATTCTTCTCAGCGCATTCAGCATTCTGCTGGCAGGAAGCAACGCAATAGCGGGCAAGCCAAATCCGGCAACGAAAACAGCTGCAAAAGCCGGTCCCCGACAAT
>JAIEMH010000088.1 GCA_019752245.1 Flavobacteriaceae bacterium | reverse complement strand
TACCCCAGTAAGATCCAGGTAATCCGCCGGGTACATTTGCACTTGGGTTATTACTTGATATTTGTGGAGAATTAATTGAATTACCATCAAAAACATATAACCCATCCCAATTAGCTTCAGTATTAAAATCAGTAAAGGTTACAGTTAGAATTTCTGTTGGAAGTGTTGGACAAATTGTAACTGTATAATCGGTACTGTTTGCATAATTTCCGTTAGCTCCACCTGGATCTGTAAATGTTCCACCGCATACAGGAGGAGCAATTTGTGTAGTTACATTAACTCCAGCTGACCAATTGCTACTATCGGTTGGTGAACACACCGCTCTTACATATAATGTGTAACATGTATCTGGTGTCAAACCATTAAATACATAAGTGTTTGAAGTTGTTGGTGTGAAAATTGTACCTGTAGTTGCAGCTGTTGGGATAGGAGCGCCACATGGTAAAGCAATTGCTTCAAATTGAGTAGCAATACTATTATTTGTCCAAGTTAATGTAGCAGAATTTGATGTAACTGTTGATGCAACAGGTATAGTTGGTCCAGGACATGTTGGAGGTAATCCACAAGTTACAGTTGATGTCCAACCAGGATTATTAAAAAGGCCATCACTTCTAAATCTAAAAGTTAAACATCCATTTGGAGCTGATGAAGTAAATGGGCCAGGTATTACAGTTCCCCAATAAGAACCAGCCAAACCACCAGGAACATTTCCTACTCCATTACCACTTGGTATTTGTGGAGCTGTAATAGAATTTCCGTTGAAAACATATAGTCCATCCCAATTAGCTTCAGTATTAAAAGATGTAAATGTAACTGTTACCACATCTCCTGGAGTTGTTGGACAGATTGTAACTGTTGAATCAGCATTATTTGGATAATTTGCTGCTGAACCTCCAAGATCTGTAAAAGCTCCTCCACAAATTGGTGGCGCTACTTGCGTATTTATGTTAATACCAGTCGACCATGCGCTACTATCTGTTGCAGAACATATTGCTCTAACATATAAAGTATAACATGTATCAGGTGTTAATCCGGTAAAAGTATAAGTATTTGTTGCTGGTGTAATTAATGTACCAGTTGAAGTAGCTGTTGGAGCAGGTGAGGCGCATGGTAATGCCAGAACTTCAAATTGAGTTGCAGTACTATTATTAGTCCAAGTAAGTGTTCCAGCATTTGATGTAACTGTCGAGGTAGCTACATTTGTTGGTTTTAGACAAGTAGGAGCTGGAGAACATACTATGTTAGCAATCCAACCAGAAGAAACTACACTAACATCTGATGTAAATACAAATTTTAAACATCCACCTGCAGATGAAGAACTAAATGTTGGTGGTAATGCTGTTCCAGAATAACTGCCTAATAATGGTGCAGTAGCTCCGCTTCCATCATAGATATTAAGAATATCAGCACCAGCTTCTGTACTGAAAGAGGTAAAGGTCACAGTTACTATATCAGTTGCGTTTGCAGGACATATTAATGTTGTTATATTTTCGTTATTAGAAAAGTTTCCTGACGGACCACCAGAATCAACAAAATTTCCTCCACACCCAATAGGTGCTATTGTTGTAGTAAAATTAAATGGTCCAGCCCAAACACTGTTCAAACCTGGACCACATACAACTCTTACGTAATAATCATAACCAGTATTTGGAGTAAGTCCTGGTGCTGAGTAAGTAGTTGATGAAACTGCTGTTCCTGTTCCTGTTGGAATGAAACCTGTAGGTCCGATTTCAACTTGATAAGAACCAGCATTATTTGGGTCTAACCATGATAAAGTAGCCGTTGTTGATTGCGGAGTTGCTGCTAGATTTGTTGGTACTAAACATTGTTGAACTAAACTTATATTATCAATTAACCATCTATCACCGCCTAATCCAGCAGTGGTTTGGTTGTATTTCATTACAAAAGCAATATACACTTGCTGACCTTGAAATGCCGACAAGTCTACTACTTTTTCTTCATAAACATTGTAAGTTGCAGAAAGCGATGCTTCTGTCCATTGCTGTGGTGTAAAAGTATAATTTGTAACAGTAGTTTGAGAACCAGCTGCGGTATTGGTATTTACTTTTATTAAATATTCTGTTCCGTTTGGACCGTTTATTGTAGATCTTGTCCAGAAACGTAATTGACCATTTGAGGGAACTGTTACCAAAGGTGTTGCCAAATAATCTTCAGAAGTGTTATTTATTCCAATATTTTCTCTGTCCATGTATGCAGAATTTGTACCGGCATAAACATTTGCTACAACAGAAGTTATATTCCATCGTCTAGATAATCCTACACCATTATCAAATACCGCCCACTGATTTCCAGTTGCACCAGTTCCTAAAGTCCATGGAGTAGGTGTTGTAGGAGAAGCTAAATCAGGTCCGGTTGTTCCTTCAAATCCTTCAATGCCTACTGTTGGAAATTGCGAATAACCAGCAATTGTAAACAATAATGTTATAGTTAGTAAAATAATTTTTTTCATAAAAAATATTAATTGAGTGGTTTGTTTGATTCTTTAAATAGATAATTACCAAAAATATAAAAAAATAACAAAAGTTGTATTTTAAATTTTGAAAATTCCGCCAAAAGCTATAATTCTTTGCAGAAAAAGTAAGTTTTGACTAGCTTTATCACTATTTTGATTGGTTGTTTTTATGTCATTCATATCAATATATCCTCCTTTTAACTCTGTTTGGATGAAAAAATACTTATAAAAAGTAAAATTTAAACCAACTTT
>JAIEMH010000287.1 GCA_019752245.1 Flavobacteriaceae bacterium | reverse complement strand
TTGTTGATCATAATTACACAATAAACAAGCACCATAACCAAACATCCAATTGCTGTATTCTTGAACCATTTTCCTTTTAAAAATACCAATACCAAAAACACTGGATTGAAAAGTAGTGCATTATAGTTCCATAAAATCTCTTTATGAAGCGAATAAAATCCCACTAAGCAAAGGAATAATCCAAATAATCCCATGATGCATAAATAGGGTAAAGTGATAAATCGTTTGTTTACTAAAACTACCATCAATAGCAAAAGAGCAATAAAATAAATGCTGTTTACAAATGAAAATCCCGACTCAAGTGCTGCGCCTGTAACGATGGTTTTCTTTTCAGTAACAAGTGGTTTTCCGTCAACTACTGCCTTGTCTAAACTGTGCATTAGTTCTACAGGAAGAAATAGTTTTTCTGCTTTGGTATCGGTTTTTGCACCAAATATAATGTTGATTCCAAGTTGGTAATAAAAGTGATTTTCAAAAAATGGATAGAGTAATTTTCTATAAGAAATAGTGGTGTCGTCAACTTTCTTAATCATAGGTTCACCTAAAATGTCATTGATTTTTTCGACTACCATGGTGGTGCAATTTTTATCAATAAATTTGTAAGTATAAAATCTTTGATCAGAATATAAAGAAGCGTTTAATAGTTCGAAAAGTTCTTGTTTTTTGGCAAGAGGAAGGTTTAACGTTTGTTCAATAATTTCTCTATTCTCCGTTTGATATTCAAAGACAAAATCATCATACGACGAGGCTACAATAAAATATTGCAGATCACCTTTTACAAATTTAAAATAGAAATTTTCAGTTCTAAAGTCAAAGGCACCATAGTTGTAAACAACATCAAGATTGTTGATGGCATCTTTTATTCTAATGGCTGTATGGCCAAAAGTAGTGTACAATTCATTTCCTCTTCCGCAAGTAAAAACACTAACAGAAACATTTTCGGAAAGTGGTGGGTTTTGAGAAAATCCAAAAAATTGAACTAGAAGCAATAAAACAAGAAGTAATTTTTTCATTAGGATGTACAATTATCTGAAAATACTTAAATCAACTTTAACAGAAAAAATATTAGAATACAAAGCGGCGCTTTGGTCTCCTAAATCGGTAAGCGCATAATCTACTTGAATGCCTCTGTATTTGAATCCCAACCCAATATTAGGTTGAAATCCTACTTTTTTAGAGCCGTCAATTTGCGTTACATTTTGAAAATTTCCAACGCCAGCTCTAAGGAAAACTAAATCAGTGTAGCTGTATTCAAAACCAATTGCTGGATCGATGCTTACAAAATCGGTTGCTATTAAATCGTTGGTTTTTGCGAATTGCATGTTTAAATTTCCAGATGCCAAAAGGCTTGTTTCGTTGTGAAACTCAAATTTTTTAGACATTCCAAATTGTGCTTTAGGTAAAGTAATTTCGGTACTTTCTGGTAGTTCTTGGTTTTCGCCAGGAACAGCATCTTTAATTTTTTGGTATTCTTCTTCATTAATACTCCACACATTGTAAGTTGTAGTAATATCACGAAGCATCAGTCCGAATTTCCAATCGTTTCTTTCAAATTGCAATCCAACATCAAAACCAAATCCCCATGAATTGGCAAAATCACCTATGACACGTCGTATTACTTTTGCATTTATACCATATTGAAATCCAGGAATTTTTAATTTTCGAGCATAGGATAAAGTCAAACCATAATCGGCAGTAGAAAATTTACTTATTCTATTGTAATCAATATTTCCGTTGCCATCAATAAGTTGAGTTGTATTTAAGATATCGTCTACTCCAAAACGAATTAGCGAAATTCCCCAAGCACTTTCATTGTCAATAGGTTTTGCATAAGCGGCATAGTCGTACTGAGCAATATTGGCAAAATAACTTGCGTGCATAAGAGCAACTTGACCATCTTCAAGACCAATTAATCCAGCCGGATTCCAATATCCAGAGTTTACATCATTAGTATGCGCCACCACAGCATTAGACATTCCTAACGCAGCAGCATCAACACCAATATTCATAAACTCATTGGAATACTTTCTAACGGCTTGACTATGAGTTAAAGTGTATCCAAATAAGAAGGTTAAAAAGAGAATTTTCTTCAAAGCAAATTATTTTTTCAAAAATAGAAATTTTTATTGAGCTTATGCACTTAACAATTGATAATAATGTCTCAAATAAAATCTCTAATTACAAACGTACTTATGTATAAACTTATTGTATTACATTTGTCTTTAGAAAAATTAAAAGCATGAACATCAAAAAACACATTCCCAACTTTCTTACTCTTTTAAATTTATTTTGTGGTTGTATAGCCGTAGTTTTTATTGCAGAAAACAAATTTGATATTGCATTTTATTTTGTTTGTTTAGGAATATTCTTTGATTTTTTTGATGGTTTTTTTGCTAGAAAATTTGGAGTTGCAGGACCATTGGGTGTTCAGTTAGACTCTTTAGCCGATATGGTTACAAGTGGTGTTGCACCTGGATTTGTGATGTTTAAAATACTGATGCAAAATAATTATGACAGCTGTATTTATTTACCCTATTTAGGATTTATAATTACACTAGGAGCTTGTTATCGCTTGGCTAATTTTAATATTGATACGCGTCAATCGGATTCGTTTATTGGTTTGCCAACGCCTGCAAATGCATTGTTTATTATGAGTTTTCCACTACTATCAGTTCCGTTTATAGACAATCAATGGGTTTTATTGGTGATTACTTTATTGAGTGCTTATGTAA
>JAIEMH010000082.1 GCA_019752245.1 Flavobacteriaceae bacterium | reverse complement strand
ATCTACTTTAAGATAAACAGCATTGTTAAAATAATCTAGCCCATTCGGCGATAACGTTAAACGAGTTTTAGCGAACTTTGCTAATTGACTTAATTTTTGTGTTAAAAAGAAAGCGCCTTTCAAGTGGATGTTAACCATACTGTCAAATTGCTCAATGGTAGTTTCAGCATACGATGCATGAACTCCAACTCCAGCATTGTTGGCCAAAGCTGAAAGCGTTTCTGCATGAAATTCATTTTTTAAAGTAGTAGCAAGCGTTGTTGCAAATTGGTCAAATGAGCTAGCATTGGCAACATCCAATTGCATTGCGAAGGCTTTTTTACCAGTTTTATTAATTTCGTTTACAACTTCTTGCGCATATTCGCTTTTGGTTTGGTAGGTTAGAATTATATCAAATCCTTTTTTGGCTAATTGCAATGCCATGTCTTTTCCTAGTCCACGGCTTCCACCTGTAACTAATGCAATTTTGTTTATTGTATCTGTCATTTTATTTAGTTTTTAATTACAGTACAAAATTCGGTATATAGCTTCAATTGATTGTTGCAATAATCAAAGTGTTATTTGCAAAATTCAAACAATTAGTTTTCTCTAAACTGCAACGGCGAACTGTTAGTTTGTTTTTTAAAGAAGTTAGAGAAATGCGCCACTTCGTCAAATCCGAGGCAATTGGCAATTTCAGAAATGTTCCAGTCGGTTTGTTTTAAAAGAATTTTGGCTTCTTGGGTCATACGACTTGCAATTATTTCGGTAGTGGTTTTACCTGTAACTTCTTTTAGTACTTTATTCAAATGATTGACATGAATACTCAGACTTTCGGCATATTCTTTAGCTGTTCTAAGTTGTAGTTCTTGATTAATAGATTCAATAGGAAATTGACGTTCTAATAATTCTATAAAAAGAGATGATATGCGAGATGTAGCATTATGATTCTCTTTTGTACCTTCAATAGGTTTTAGTTTTTGTCCGGTGTGAATGAGTTCGGTAACATAATTGCGCAATAAATCATATTTAAAAGTATAGTCCGATTGAATTTCATTGTTGATTTTCAAGAAAATACGTTCGATATCGTCGTATTGCTCATCGGTTATTTGAAAAATAAAATCGCTTTTACTACTAAAGATAGGTAAGGTTTCAAGATTCAAAGCCGTTTTAGATTTGTGCATAAAATCGGCTGTAAAAACGCAAAAATAACCTGATTGGTCTTCGTTTTGTGGCATGTATCGGTAGGGAATTCGAGGTGATGCAAAAAGAATTCCTTTGGTTTTAATTTCAATTTGCTTATCGGCATACTCTACTAAATTGTGTCCGTTAATCAAACTTATTTTGTAATACGTTCTGCGATTGTAAGGCATTACCATTTTGCCTTTGCATGTACTATTCATTTCGCCAATGTTGAAAATATTGAAGTGACCAATGTCTTCATTGCTTTGCTCATTAAAAAAAAGTTCTGTTAGCTGGCATTTATCCTTAAATATTTCTTTGTAAAACTCGTTGATTGAAATGGTAGTCATTTTGTAAAATTCAAATAGTTTACAAAAGTACTTGTTTTTATTTAATGGATTAAATTCTTGATTAATTTTTAATTCTTGAATTTCTGCATTAGATGAAATAGTTGTGTGTTACTTATTATTTTATACATTTGCACTCAAATAATTACAAAATGAAAACGCTACAAATACAAAATTTAGACCGCACATCAGGAAGATTTCCTGTTGTTAGCCTTGGGCGTTGTAGTTGTTTATATGATAAAATGAGTTGATTTTTTAGAAATACAACCTATATAAATACAAAAACGTCCTGTGCAAATGGGACGTTTTTTTTGTTTCCAAATGAAAATAATAACCAACAAATTGAAAAAATCAAGAAAATTAAAAATAATGTTGAATGATAAATAAAAATAGCAAAAAATAGCCTTGAGAAATAACAAAATGAGAGACAGTCATTTACACATTTCGAGCTTCTGTACCAACTACGGACAGGGTTTACTATGCTTAAAATTTAATTTAAACAATTGATAATCAATAAAATAAATTAAAAATAAATTTGGATGTTACTTTTTTTTGACTTTATCTTTGCAGCAGAAAATTAGTGCTCAGTGCTCAGTTTTCAAAAAGCAGAATAGTGCTAGAATATAGATAACAGAGCATAGATAATAGATTTTTAGAGGATATAAAGATGAAAGCACGTTATAATTCACAATTGAAAAATATAAATACACTAGCAATGAGAAATTGTTCACAAAATAAAATAGCATCAGTAAATCCTAGACTAGATTTTGGATTTAAGAACGCACAAGTGCAAAAGCATTGGCATGTAGAATAGTTATATTCTTTTGTTATGATTTAAGCACTTTTAACGAGGTGCTTTTTTTGTGCCTTATTGTTACTGATTTTGTAGCTCAACTGGAAAGAGTAATTGCCTACGAAGCAATAGGTTGAAGGTTCGAATCCTTCCAAAATCACTGGTTTTAGAAAGGAACCAACTCAAAGAAGATTGTAGGTTTTGACTGTCTCTCAAAATAAAATACAATCAACTTTGAGTTACCTCTGGGAAGATAACGGTGGTTGTTTGCTCGCCTTGGACGCGAGAGGTCGCAAGTTCGAATCTTGCTTCTCAGACATAATGCAGAAATGGAGCAACGGAAGGTGCAACGGACTTATAATTAGTTTATTGATAGTTCGAATCTCTCTTTCTGTACAAAAAATAAAAATTGATTAATAACTTTAAAAATAGAA
>JAIEMH010000109.1 GCA_019752245.1 Flavobacteriaceae bacterium | reverse complement strand
AAGTGAAGGTCAATAATAATTTAAAATTAGAATAATGATAAAAATAATGATAAAAATAATTATAACAATAACAATGTTGCTAGCTTCTCTAGTTGCATTTTCACAAACTGCTTCTAAAACTTTACAAGCAGATTTTAGAGGAAAACTTTGCCAAGGAGGATTGGGTTTTTGTGGTTCGGTTCCAGACACTTTAAATAAAAATAAAAGCATGAAAAATTTTAACGTTATAAAAACATCTTCTAAATCAATGATTTTAGAATTAGAAACCAGTAAACTATCTATAGAAGATCAAAAATTGTTTTTTGGAAAAGAATATTCTAAAATTGCGCCTAATGAAACTTTAGTTTTCATTCAAGATCAAGACTACATCTTTGACATTGACACCATGATTTATTTAGAATTAGATATGGGTTATAGAATGATTAAAAGAGGAAGTTATCCTTTAGAAATTATAAAAGATAAAGTACAAGTTTCCATAACATTATCGGCTTATAGATAGGTTTTAAGGAAAAAAAATAAAAATAAAACTCATGAAAAAAGCAAAATACATAGTGATTCTTTTCCTATTGTTTGCGAAAGCTAATGCTTTTTCAATGGTGGATAAGAACAATCCAAATGAAGTTGTAGCAAAATTAATAGAAGAAATTAAAGCTATTACAGCAAAATATGACCTACTTATTGATGCTAAACAATGCGAATTGGAGCGAATAAACAAAGCACTTTCAGTTGCATACAGTACAGAACAAAAAGTAGATTTATTGGTTGAAAAAGATAGAGTGAAAAGTGAAATCTTAGAATTAAAAGCCGAAGGAACAGGAGAAATTTCTAAAATAAGATATTTAAAAGGACTTCAAATTATTAAGATTTTATACGAAAAAATATTGAGTTTAGACCATCATTTTGCATCAGTAAGAACACTCAACGAAATCAATAAAATCTCCAATCCCAATCAATATCCAGAATATGAAAAACTTAAAGATCTGGTTGCTTCCAAAAAAGATAAAAAAGCAGGTTTCGATTTGACTTCTGTGCTAGGAACAAATACTATAGTTTCTGTTGTTCAAACATTTACAAACATGTTGGGTTCGTCATTGACCAAGGATGAAAAAGAAAAAGAAATGGCAAATGTAGATTGTATTCTTGATTTTACACTTAGAATGCAAAATGACTTGAATACCATTTATTTTGAGACTGCTTTTTTGCAAAAAAGTAATGACAAAATGAAACTAGATATAGAATTGTTGTTCAAAGATTACACCAAACCAATAGGATATGTTGCTACATTAGAAAACTGTAGAACCAATGATGATTGGGAAACAGTAAATCAAAAAATGGAAGAATATCTTGCCAAATTGAAAACCACAACTGGAACTTCTCAATATAAAATGCAAGTAAATTTAGAATTTCCTATTGATAGATTACTTCAATTTATCACACAATACAACAACTTTATTGACCAAGGCGGAAAGTTTTATGAGAAGTTTAAAATCATACTTAACAGTTATGAAAACGAAAAACAATGCGAAACCAAGCTTCCAATGGAATATAAAAAACTAAAAGCGGATATTGATGTTGCCATTGATAAGTTCAATATAGCCTACAAGCCAGTAGAAATAAACGGAACCAAAATGAAGGAAATCCTATACGGATTAAACGAATTTGATTAAAGATAGTTAGTAAGTTAAAAATTGGGTTAATTTTTTTCTGAGTAAAAAAACGACAGTTTCCATCTGTCGTTTTTTTTAATAAAAAATTAAAAATCTAATAGCCTCATTATTCTAAGAAAATTCTTTATTTTTGAAAAGACAACAACCAGCCTACAACATGAGAAAAATTATTACAATCTGCCTTTTTATTATTACTAACTATTCGTTTTCACAAACAAAAACAATTACAGGAGTTATTAAAGATGTAACAACTTTATTACCAGTAGAAAGCGTTTCAATAAGTCTTAGCGATTCCAATATTGGAACAATTTCTAATGAAGAAGGCAAATTTAGAATCACACTACCAGAGAATTCAAAAGCAATAAATTTTAGCCATTTATATTACAAGTTAGAAACGCATAGTGTAAAAGGAAATGAAACCGAAATAGAGATTTTTCTTGAACCTAAATCATTTGTTCTTGACGAAGTTGTAATCAATCAAAAACCCGGAAAAACATTACTTGAAGAAGCTGTTGATGCCTCCAAATCTAAACTTGAAAAATCGATATTGCTCACTACTTACTACCGAGAATTTATAAATGTGGATAATAAATACACCAATTTTTCTGATGGAATTATAGATTATTATGTCAAAAGAAAAAGTGGCGCTTCAGATTTGTATGTAAAACAAAGCCGAACCTTTGATTTGAAAGACGAAAACGCATCCGAAAGAGAGAAAGCAATACTTTCAGTCAATTTAAACGATGTTAGAAAAGCAGTTTCTAATGCTTACAGTTTTAAAATGGTGTCTCAAATATTAAAAAGCGATAAATATAATTTTGGAGTAGAAACCAAATCGGAAGTCGGCGGAAGTAGTATCGAAATTATAACTATTGAACCTAAAGAAAACCTTGAAGATGAGTTTGTTTATGAAGGAACAGTTACATATGATTTTAAAACCAAACTGATTTTGGATATAAATTTAAGATTTTCTCCAGAACACAAAAAATACAGTGTAATTCATAATATTTTAATTGCCAAAGTTAAATTTAATGACATTGTTAGAAGAGCCAGTTTTAAAATTGATGGCGAAAAATATGTAATGATTT
>JAIEMH010000352.1 GCA_019752245.1 Flavobacteriaceae bacterium | reverse complement strand
TGGGATATTGTTATTTATTATTTATTTTCTTTAATTAATTATATTTTAATTTAATGATTTATTCTTCTAAATTACTAAAGTGATGATTTACAAATGATTTTTGACCTTCATGATATAAATTCATAGAATTAAAATTATATAGAATTCCTTTTGGCGCTTTCAGTAATCTCATATAAGTTAGTATTTGCGCTTCATAAATTGGGGCAAACTCTTTAACAGATTTTAATTCTACAACAATACAATTTTCAACAAATAAATCACATCTGAACTCGGTTTCTAAATCAATTCCTTTAAAATAAAGTGGAACTTTAAGCTCTGCTTTAAAGTCAATTCCTCTAAATTCAAGTTCTCGCATCATGCATTTTTGATAAACACTTTCTAAAAGTCCAGCTCCAATTTCTTTATGGACTTCAATTGCAGCTCCGTTTATTTGATAAGTTAAATCTTTTAAATAAGTTTTTGTTAATTTCATATTATACTACTTAGTTATCTTGAGTATTTTTTATTAACACAAAAGCCACAAAAGATTAGTCTTTAATATTTGTATCTCTTAATTTTTTACTTTTGTGACTTTTGTGTTAAAAATTAAAGTATAAGCCAAAATAAATTAGTCTTTAAAATTTTATTATTTATTTTTTCTTTTGTGACTTTTGTATTAAAATTAAAACTTCCAAATAGCATAAAACTGCCAATAGTTATAGTTTTTTTGTGAATTCATTACATAGCGTGCACCCAGACTAGGACCAATTCTCGCAAAACCAATTGTTGCATCAAGCAGTAATCCACCATTAAAATTTTGAAGTGATTTGGATTCATTTGTTGCGTTTTGAGAGGTTGATGTTATAGCTGCTGGATTTACTGTTGTTGAGTCGTAAAGGACAACAGTATTTTCAAAGGTTTCTTTTTGAGAAATATTGACATTGCCTTGAATTCCTGCTCCAATTCCAATGAAATTATTGATATTGTATCTTGCTAGTATTGGTATTGCTAAATTTACATTTTCAAAACTATACTTACTGTAAGTTCGTTCTAATTGAAAAATTCCGTTTGGTGGTGTAGATAAATCGACTTGTCTATCGGTTATTATTGGTTTACCACTATCATATTTCTGTAAACTATTTTGCAATTCAACTTGCCAATACCAGCGATAGGATTTGTATGGGCAAATGGTTGCTGCCACAAAATAACTTTGTGAATTATTCAAATTTGGATATAAATTATAACCAGCTTTAGCTCCAATAGAAATTCCCATTTTGAATCGAGTAGTAGCATAATTGGTAATTACTGGATCATTTTTATCAAAGAAAATTGATGTTTTACTTTTGGTTTTAATCTTATGAAAATCTTTGCCAAATTTTAAAGAGTATTTTACAAATCCTTTGGTTGAATCTCGTTCAGTTACGTTTTTTTGATTGCTTCCAGGTAAATAAATGTTCTTAAAGGTAAAATGAATTTGATCTTTTTTAATGATAGTATCGATGCAACTGTAAGTCACATTTTCGCCTTTTGGACAAATCGGACATTTGGGATAACAGTCAACTATTTGCAAGGTTTTTTTGTCAAACATTTCGGGAATATCAGTTTCTAAACGAATTGTTTTTGCCGGACCTTTACCATCATTTTGAAAGCGAGTTTTGAAATTTGTGGTTTTAAAACGCACTAATCTATAATTGATTAAAGTTGCATTGCTCGACATTTTATTAGGATCATGCGAAGTTACAATTTCCATTTCAAGGGTTTTCTTTTTGTGGTTTTTGTAATTTCTATCTGGCACGTATACTCCACGCATTTTCACAACTGCACTGGTGTCTTTGAGCATTTCGGGTGTTGTTTTGAATGTAAAAAAAACGTTTCGAGTTTCTTTGGCATTCATGTTGTCAAATTCTAAAACTTTGGAATCTGTAAACAATGATTTACTTTCGGCTAAAGTCAATTCAAGATTTTGATCGTCTTCATCCTCTTTTGAGAATCTTAATGGCAAATAATTAGTCTCAGAAGCAACATTTTGATAAGAATTATTTTTATCATCAACAACAGCAATGCCGTTTTCTTGAATTTCTTTTTCTCCAAAATGAGTTCGAGTTTCAACTAAATCGAAATTCTTTTTTTTGAATTCTTTGTCGTTATAAAACAAATATAATTTTCCGCTGGCAACATAATCCAAAAGGTTTTCATAACTTAAAATTACAGTAATTTCATCATCTGGAACTGGCTCGCGATTGTTCAATACTTTAAAGCCACCTTCGGTTTCAATGGAAGCAATTTCATCCGATTTATCATCTGTGATTTCGGTAACCGCTACAGTTTTTGGTCGCGTTGTTGGTGGTTTTCCGTTATCGTAATTGTTGGTTACTACAAGATTGACTTTATATTCGCCTTTCTTTTTATATACTTTTTTGGGTTCTTTAGCTTTGCTATAACTTCCATCACCAAATTCCCAAAAGTAACTGTAGCTCGCTGGTGGTGCACCTGCAACTTGGTTTAATGGTGGAGTTTGAGGTTTTAAAGAAACTTGATTTCCTTTTTTGTCATAGCCAATTGTGGCTTTTCTGGTAACGGTATCTTTTACTTTTGTTTGTGAAAAGGCAAACGAAGTTGTCAATATGAAAATAAATAGTAATTTTTTCATAGTTTGAAATATTGTTTAGGATTTATAAAAATAATGAAAATTATCAAAAAAATAAGCTACAATGTTATTTACGTCACGAAAAAGCGTGCATCCGGATTCGGATCGGGTTAGATCTGTATTTTAATGG
>JAIEMH010000239.1 GCA_019752245.1 Flavobacteriaceae bacterium | reverse complement strand
CATGAAAAATAGCAGCAAAAAAATGGATAAGGTAATTTTCTTCCTCATTTTTAGTAAACTTTTTAATTATTATTAAAGATTCAACCAAAAATAATTTTTACACTCCGTACAAACAATTTATCTATATGATTATTTATAAATAATCATATAGAAAAAAGATGTGTATAGTACTGTTTTTAAAGTGCTTGTGAGGTGTTTTCTAACTTTTCAATGTAGTAATTTGGAGAAAGGCCCGTTTGCTTTTTGAATACACGAACAAAGGTGTTTGCGTCTTTATAACCCACTTCTTCAGCTATTGCTTGCAAGGTATATTTACGAAAATAAGGAGCATCGTTGAGCTTTTGTAGCACATATTGAATTCGTAATTCTTGGGTGTATTCTGAAAAGGTTTTTTGGATTACCTGATTGAAGTATTGCGACAAATAGGCGGTATTGGTGTTTAATTTTTTTGCAACAAATGCCAATTTAAAATTTGGATCTAAGAAGGCCTCTTTCAACTCTAATTTATTTAACCCAACTGTAATTTTTTCAATTAGATCTTCATCAATTGTTTGTTTTTGTTGCTCTTCTATTGTATCAATTGGTATGTTTTTAATTACCGTAGGTCGTGACTCTTTCAAGGTTTGAATAATTTTAAAAAAGCGTTCTTGTTTTTCTTTCTGAAGACGGTAATAATAATAAAACACCAAAACAACGATTAATAAAAGGCTTGAGATACTAAAAAGAAAGACCTTAAAATAATTCTTAGAGGCAATAATTTCATTAGATTCCTCTTTTATTTTATTTACATCATAATCGTGAAGAAAATTTAAAGATTTGCTTTTTATTCCTTCAATCAATTGAATTAATTCTAAACTTTTTTTGGCATACAAGTACGCATTCTTAGTATCTTTTTTTTCATTATAACTTTGTGTCATAATGTTGTATGCCATTAATAAATTTTCTTTTGAAACTTTAGTTATTTTATAACTTTCAACATATTTATTACAATAAAACAGAGCCGAATCAACTTGTTTCAAATGATGAAAACAATCGGCCATTCCTAAATCAAATAGTTGTTCGGTTCTAACATTGTCATGAATAACAGGATACTTTTTTCGCTCTCTGTATAAAGACAGTGATTTAACGTAATTTCCGGCCAAAGCGGCACTTTTTGCTTTTCTCATAGACAACAATGCCTTTGTATAATCTGGGTAAAAATGATCTTCTAGCATCAACTGGGCTGCAGCATTAAAGTAATAATTTGCAGAATCTAGAAAAACGGCATTATTTGATTGCATGAAATACTTTTGATAGGCTTCGCCAATAGTATTGTTTTTATCAGCAAATAATTTTTTGTTCATTACTTTTTTTTCACCCACACCTAATTTTAAATGTGGCGTAGTTTGTAATTCTTTTTTCAATTGCGCAATGCCATTAACATAATCGCCCATAGCAACTTTTATGGAACCATACTGCTCGTTGAAATGATTGTTAGGTATCGTTTTTTTATACTTATCAAGATAAACTAGTGCTAAGTCATATTCTCCTAAATTTTTATGGATATAGAAAAGTTTGTTAACACACATTCCTATCAAGTCTTGGTATCCTTTGCTTGCTTTTGGAATGTCACTTTTTTCAATAGTTTTTAGAAGTTCAATTAGGAGCTGCTTTGCATGAATCAACTCTGACTTGTTGTAAAAATAATTGGCTATATAGTATTTGCCATGATAACGAAACAACTCATTTTTAGATGTACTAATTTCCAGAGCATCCTTGTATGCTTTTTCCGGATTTGAAATAAGCTGTTCTTGTATGCTTCGTGTTTTTTTTATCTCGAGTTCATTTAATTCTTGAGCAAAAGTTACGGTAAAAGATAGTAGTAGGAAGAGAGAAAAAAAAAATTTAGTCATCTTTCAAATCTGGGATTTTCAATTAAAACAATATAAATTATGAGGTAAAAATATCATTATAAATCTAAACTTTATAATTTATTGAATTTAAAATTGCAATTATGTGCGGTTGGGTTGTTACTGTGCAGATAAAAAACACAATATCATTTTTTTAGTCTAGCGTTGGCTGCGTTTTGTATTGTTATTTCCTCCAAGTACTGAGGAAGTACTTTTCTTGTGGTTGGGTCTAAATAATTGAAGGCCATTTCGGCAACAAGTTAGTATTATTTTTTACTCCAAGCAAAGGAAATTGTAGTTTGAAATAGTGTTTAGCATGTTAGCAGTAGTAGTGTGTTGTTTTATTAGAGAAGGAATATTTAAAAAAGAAATACCGCGAATTTACAACCACCAATGTTGCATTTCTGGAATGAAGATTCAAACCACTAGTAATGCTCAAATGGCAGATGCTTGTCACATCAATCCATTCCATTCAGTATGTCTAATGATGATACTATTTCCAATGGCATTTGTTTTATACCCAATTTACACCTAGCTTTCGGTAGAGGTTTAATTACAATAAACGAAGATTACATTGTAAAAATATCACCATCGGTAAATGAATCAAATAGTCCTTACGGAATTATTCAATTTGCAGGAAAACGAATTCACTTACCACAAGAACTCAAACTTTATCCTTCAACTCAAAATTTAAATTGGCATCGGAAAGAGTGTTTTGTAATTTAATTATCACTATCCCACAGACATTTTAGCAGAATCTTTCCATAAATAATTAGGCATTGGTTCATTTAGCTCCCATTTTATACTCATTGGTTTTGAACCTTCTGTTTCTCTAAAATTAGCTTCACCTATAAAAACATAACCAAGA
>JAIEMH010000297.1 GCA_019752245.1 Flavobacteriaceae bacterium | reverse complement strand
ATGATGCAAACTTTTCCCAAACGGGTTTTTTTCGTCTTTTCTTTTCAAAAATTGAAAATCGAGACTCACTTAGCAAGCGAAGCTGAAAAACAATACTTATTTTTATAACGATGAACAATTTCAATTATTGCGCCATGGTTTTGCTAGAGACAATGATTTTCAAGTAATTAAACAAGAACAAAATCAAGTTCAGTTTTCATTGAAAGCATCTGTAGAAACTAAGAAAATATATCCGTTTGAGTTTGAATTGATCCTTACTTACACCCTTTTAGAAAACAAATTAGAAATTAAATATTCAATAATCAACAGAGACATCGTTGCAATTCCTTTCTCTATTGGAGCACATCCAGCATTTGCATTGCCATTAAATTTTGAAAATTATTCTTTAGAGTTTCAAGAGCAAGAAACCTTAAAATGTTTCACTTTAGAAGACGATTTAGTATCAGAAACAACATTTGAGATTGAACTTAAAGACAAAAAACTACCACTTAACTTCACTACTTTCGAAAATGATGCTTTGATTTTTAAAACATTACAGTCTAAAGAAGTAGCAATTTTAGAAAACAACAAACCTTTTTTGAAAGTTTCCTTTTCCGATTTTGAAAACTTAGGAATTTGGACAAAAGTAGGTGCGCCTTTTATATGCATCGAACCTTGGTTGGGATATTCTGACACCATTCATTCTAGCGGAAATTTATCAGAAAAAGATGGCATAAATATTGTTAAAGAAAACAAAACTTTTGATTGTAAATTTTCGATTGAAATTTTATAAATTCACAAAAAAATTCCATGTTAGAAATCAATTTTCATCCTTTTAAAAATCTAGAAACTGAGCGATTATTACTTCGCCGAATTTCTACTGATGATGTAAATGAAGTTTTAGAACTTCGAGGAAATCCAGAAACAATGAAATATATTCCGCGTCCTTTGGCGAAAACAAAGGACGATGCTTTGGTACACATTAAAATGATTGACGATAAAATTATCAATAATGAAGGCATAAATTGGGGAATAACTCTAAAAGGAAACCCAAAACTAATAGGAATTATTGGTCATTATAGAATTCAACCCGAAAATCACCGTTGTGAAATAGGTTACATGATCTTACCAAAATATAATGGACAAGGAATTGTTACCGAAGCCATTAAAATAGTTTTAGAATACGGATTTGATGATTTGCAAATGCATTCTATTGAAGCTGTAATTGATCCTGATAATGTAGCATCGGAACGTGTTTTACAAAAAAATGGATTTGTAAAAGAAGCACATATTCTAGAAAACGAACTCTATGAAGGTAAGTTTTGGGACACCGTTATTTATTCGCTATTAAAAAGAAATTTCAAAAGATAAACCAACTATATGAACGAATTTGAAAAACAATATCAAGAGTTGCAAAACTTTCTAAAGTTTGAAGACTTTTCTATTCTTACTAAAAGAATTATTGATTTAACACTTGACACTGAAGATGTAAATCAGTACAAAAAAACCAATGAGTTTCTAATTTGGTTAGATCAAAATGAAACCAATATTGAAGCCAAAAAAGAAAAGTACCAAGCAATTCTAACCGATTTGCACGAAAAATTGATTCATAAACCTCTGGCAGAAAAATTGGTTTTAGTTTCAACTTCTGGCTTGGTTAAAAATTATGGAAGTGCAAGTTTTGGACTTGGGCCAATTGAAATGGAACTGCATCAAGGAGAAATTTTAGGTCTAGTGGGCGAAAACGGAAACGGAAAAACAACTTTATTACGCACTTTATGTGGCGAATTATACGCTACTTCGGGTAAAGTAAATTATAATTTTAAGTATGATGATAACTATGATTTAAGAACAAAATTGGTTTATATTCCGCAACGAACAGATACTTGGTATGGTTCTATGTTTGAAAATCTACAATTTACTGCTTCTAGTTATGGCTATAAACCCGAAGAAAATGAGCTTATTGTAGAATTAATTATTGCTCGATTGGGCTTGCGAAAATTTAGAAATCACAGCTGGAAAAGTTTATCATCTGGATATAAAATGCGTTTTGAATTGGCAAGAATGTTGCTTCGCAAGCCAAAAATATTATTGATTGACGAACCATTAGCGAATCTAGACATTCTAGCACAACAAACAGTTTTAGAGGATTTTAGAGCTATTGCAAAATCACCTTTTAGACCAATCGGAATTGTATTGAGTTCACAACAATTGTATGAAGTTGAAAAAACATCCGATCAAGTTATTTTCTTAAAACACGGAAAACAAAAGAATTTACACGAAAAAGTAGTTGCAGAAAACGAAGTTCAAGTAGCTAATAATTTGGTTATAGAATTTGAAAGTTCATGGTCTCAAAGTGATCTTGGCGAACGATTTACAAAACTAAACATGATTTCGCTTCAATTTAATGGAGGAACTTTTATAGTTAATTTTCCGGATTCTGTTTCGATTTATGATTTTATGCAATTGGCAATAGAAGATAAAATTCCGTTGCAATATTTTAGGAATATTTCCAATTCAACTCGTCGCTTTTTTGTATCTTAAAACTATAAATCATGTTCAAAAACATTCAAAAATATTTACTCATCAATCAACCACTTTTGTGGAATTTAAAGATTGTTCCTTTTAGCTTTTTCTTAATCACGCTTAATATTCTATTTTTAATCATCGGATATTTTAATGGTGCTATCAATTTCTTAGAAACCAATGATGATTATTCACGTAACGATAATGATGGAATTACTGTTTTCTTTAGCGTTTTATTATCTATAATTGGCTT
>JAIEMH010000214.1 GCA_019752245.1 Flavobacteriaceae bacterium | reverse complement strand
TTCTGCACTGCCTGTGCAAGATGGGGTAAAAGTAGTTGCAGGATACAAACCATACAATGCACCATTACAAGATAATGGAGTAAGTGTAGTAAAACTTCCTCCAGAAACCCAGTTGCTTTTTGTTCCATTACAATTGGAACGTACCCAATAATAATAGGTAGTTGATGCTGTTAATCCGTTTAATGAACCTATAACAGTACCAGTTGTAGTGGTTGTTGCTGCCGTTCCGCTTACAGGAGCAGTATTAGCTGTAGCTAAATAGACGTCATAACCAGAAGGAGCAGTTGCTGGTGGCGACCAAGTAAGTCTGCAAGAATTTGATGTTATATTAGATACTGCTAAATTGCTAGGTACTCCACAAGTAGTTATTCCCATGCATTGAATGTATCTTACTCTATTTGTGTTTTGTATGCCACAATTGGCATTTGTATTTATATGAAATCTAACTACACCTGAATAGGTACCTGAAACCCAGTTGAGTGGTGTGGTACCTGATGCTAGCACCGTGTTTCCTAAAGTATTGGTTACTGTTATATAATCGGAGGCAAGCGAGGTAGAAAAAGTATATTGCGTATTGGCAACTACATTTACGTTAGCATATTCGCCAGCATAAGCATCGGCAACAATTTGTTGCGGACTGCCAGTGCAAGTTGGCGTAAAGGTTGCCTCTGGATATAAACCATTTGTTGCACCGTTGCAAGTAAGTGCTGCAAGTGTAGTAAAACTTCCACCAGAAACCCAAGCACTTTTTGTTCCATTACAATTTGATCTTATCCAATAATAATAAGTTGTTGCAGCAGTTATTCCATTCAAGACTCCTACACCAGCCGTTGTACTTGTTGCAGTAGCTGTTGTAGTGTTTGTTGGAGCAGTATTGGTTGTAATAATATAAATATCATAATTGGTTGGAGCCGTTGCTGGTGCAGTCCAGTTCAATCTGCAAGAATTTGATGTAATGTTGGTAACCGATAATTGCGTAGGTACGCCACAACTTGCTGTTGCAGCACATTGCATGTACTTTATTCTATTGGTGTTTTGCGAGCCACAATTGGAGTTAGCGTGTAGATAATAGCGAACCAAACCAGTATTTGCGCCTGAAGACCAGCTTAATGGTGTTTGACCACTAGCCAAAATTGAAGTTCCTGCGCTGTTGGTAATTGATATAAAATCGGTACCCACAGAAGAAGAAAACACATATTGTTGGTTGGAAGCGATGTTTACATTAGAATATTGTCCTGCAAAAGCATTTGAAACAATTGGCTCAGGACTACTAGTGCAAGTTGGCGTAAAGGTAGTATCGGGATACAAACCATAAATGGCTCCATTACAGCTAAATGACTGGTTTGTTGTAAAAAATCCACCCGAAGCCCAGCTGCTTTTTTCTGTACCACAATTAGATCGTATCCAATAATAATAGGTAACACCAGCTGTTAAACCATTAATATCTTTAATTAAAGTAGTATTGGTGTGTGTCGCGGTGCTGGTTCCTGTTGGAGCAGTGTTTGTAGTGATGATATAAATATCATAACCATTACTTGGTACATTAGTTGGTGCAGTCCAAGACATTCTTATAGAATTAGAAGTAATGTTGGCTACTGTCATAGTAGTTGGAGGCATACAGGTAACCGATGATGTAATACAATTTACATATTTATTACGCGGACTTCCAGTGGTAATACCATAACCACATTGGGCATTATCATGAGAATAAAAACGAACAACCCCAGAAGTAGTCGCAGAATTCCAGGTTACAGGTGTTATGCCACTTGCCAAAACAACTGTTCCTAAAGCATTGGTAATGGTAATAAAATCGGTGCCATAATTGGTTTTAAAAACATATTGAGTGTTGGGAACAACAGCTATATTAGAAAAACTACCATTTTTTACATTAGTAGCAAAATACTCATCACTTCCTGTACAGTCGGGTGTAATAGTATACGAAGGATAAATACCATAATAGGCACTATTGCATAGCAATGATGAGATTGTTGTAAAAGTTCCACCATAAATCCAAGCTCCTTTTTGATAATCGCAATCGGCACGAAGCCAGTAATAATAAGTAGTATCTGGATTTAGATTGGTAACAAAAATTGAACTTGTAGTGGAATCACTTGTTGGTACTGTTGCACCAGGTGTGGCTGATGAAGTACTCACATAAGCATCATAGCCAAAGTTTGGTGCAGTTGCTGGTGGCGTTAAGTTTAGAGTACAAGATATTGGTGAAATGTTGGTAACACCAGTAGGAGTTGGGTCTAAACAAGGTTGCGCAGTAACCCATGTTACTTTTCTTGTGCGTACAAACTGATTGGTAGTTTGGCATTGCGCATTTTGATGAATGTAAAAGCGAACCGTTTGATTGAAAGCCGAAACAAAACTCACAGGTGTAACCCCAGAAGCAATTATTTGCGTGCCTGTATCATTAGTAATTGTTAGATAATCAGTAGCTACCGATGAGGTAAAAGTGTAATACTTTGACGGTTCAATGTGCACATCGGCATATTCACCCGTTCTTGCATCGGAGTTGATAATATCCGAGCCAGCTGCACCAGTGGCTTGATGAATCCCAGCAGGATATTTGATCCCTGTTGTGCACTGAGCAGAAATTTTTGATGCCATAAGTAAAAGCACCAAAAAAAAGGATAAGGTAATTTTCTTCATCATTTTATAAACTTTGTAATTAATATTAAATATTTAGACCAAAAATAATTTTTACAAAGTATTCAAACAATTTATGTATATGATTATTTATAAATAATCAGATGCT
>JAIEMH010000398.1 GCA_019752245.1 Flavobacteriaceae bacterium | reverse complement strand
TCAGTTTAGGGAATTTAGTTGAATATTGTCCAGCAAAATAGCCAATTAACACCCAAATAACTATAAATCTGGATATTGTTTCATTACCAAAAAATTCTTGAAATAATAAATAGGTAACTACAAATAGAACAAGAAATAGCATTCCAAAATACTCTCTTTTCATAATAAATTATTGTTTTTATTACTCAAAACTTTGCATAGTCACTAAATTAGAATAAGTTCCATTCAATGCTAACAACTCCGAATGTGTACCTTGTTCTACAATTTCGCCTTTCTTCATGACGATGATGTTATCTGCTTTTTGTATGGTTGATAGTCGGTGCGCAATAACAATTGAAGTTCTATTTTGCATCATATTTTCTAAAGCAACTTGAACTAGTTTTTCGCTCTCTGTATCCAAAGCAGAAGTCGCTTCATCTAAAATCATAATCGGTGGATTTTTCAAAACAGCTCTCGCAATTGAAATACGTTGTTTTTGTCCGCCAGAAAATTTGTTTCCAGCATCACCAACATTGGTATAAATGCCTTCAGGTAAGTCTTTTATGAATTCGTAGGCATTTGCAATTTTTAATGCTTCAATTATTTCTTCATCCGTTGCATCTAGTTTTCCTAATGCGACATTTCCTCTAATCGAATCATTGAACAAAATTGAATCTTGAGTAACTAATCCAAGTAAATGACGAAGTGACTTCATTTCAATGTCTTTGATGTCAATGCCATCAACTTTTATTGAACCTTCTTGAACATCGTAAAAACGAGTTAATAAATTGGCAATTGTACTTTTTCCGCTACCTGATTGTCCAACAAGTGCAACTGTTTTGCCTTTTGGAACTTCGATAGTAAAGTTTTTTAAGACATTTTCATCTTCGTATCTAAAATTGATGTTTTCAATCGTGATTTTATCTTCAAATGTTTCTTTAACAATTGCATCAGGTTTGTTTTCAATATCATTAGGTTGTTCTAGAATTTCCAAAACTCTATCGGCTGCTGCCATTGCACCTTTTAATGTGTAAGAAGCTTTGGATAATGCTTTTGCAGGCGTAAGAATTTGATAGGCCAATCCCATGTAAGCAATAAATGCTGTTCCTTTTAAAGCTCCTTCAAAAACCATATTACCACCAAACCATAAAAGTACAGCAATTACTATGATTCCCAAAAATTCACTGATAGGAGTGGAGAGGTTATTTCTGTTGATTAGGCTGTTAGAAAATCGGTATAATTTTTCAGCTGATTCTTTATATTTTCCTTGAAAATTTTCTTCAGAATTATAACTTTTTATGATTTTTAAACCAGATAATGTTTCATCAATAATTGATAAAAACACACCAGTTTCTTGCTGGACTCTACTGGATTTTCTTTTTAAGCTTTTTCCAATTAATGAAATTATAAATCCTGATAGAGGTATAAAAATAAAAACAAAAAGTGTAAGTTTTGTACTGATGTAGAACATTGTAACAATTACAGAAATAATTGTTAGTGGTTCTTTAATTATAATTTCTAAAATTGACAAAAATGAAAATTGAACTTCACCAACATCATTTGTCATTCTAATCATGACATCACCTCTACGTTTTTCTGAATAAAAAGATAATGGTAGATGGATTACTTTTTCATAAATAGCTAAACGTAAATCTTTTAATGTACCATTTCTTAAAAAAGTCACATAATACATAGCTAAATAGTTAAAAATATTTTTAAGAAAAAACATTAAAATAACTAAGCTTACCATTATAAGTAATGCGGCTTGTTGCCCTTTTTCAGCAGAAGTTGTAGTGATAACATAATTTAAATATTGTTTTCCAAATGAAGGAATACCTGCTAATCCTTTGTAAATAGGCTTTTCAAATACTTGTTCTGTTTCCCCAAACATCACATTCAAAAGTGGAATTAGCATCACCATTGATAGCGCATTGAAGAGCGCATAAAAAAGATTGAAGAATACATTCAAGAAGGCAAACCTTTTGTAAGGTAATGCAAAACGTAGTATTTTATAAAAGGTTGTATTCATTTAATTCAATTGCATCTCAGCAATAATATTTTTGATTTTTTCGTCTAATTGTTTTTCAACTTCTTTTGCATTTTCAACTTTATCTAAAGGTGCATTTACACTAAAGTAGAACTTAATTTTTGGTTCTGTTCCACTTGGACGAGCACATATTTTAGAGCCATCCTCAAGATAATAAATCAATACATTAGATTTTGGAATTGAAATCGATTCAATTTCTTGTGTAAACATATTTTTTGAAGTCGAATTTTCGTAATCTTCAATACAAACTACACGTTGACCATTAATTTCACTCATTGGATTTTCACGCAAATCAATCATCATTTGATTAATTTCTTGCATTCCGGAAATTCCTTTTTTAGTTAATGAAATCAAATGTTCTTTGTAAAAACCAAAATCAACATATAGATTTAATAACTCTTTGTATAACGAACTTCCAGCGGCTTTGGCTTGTGCAGCAATTTCACAAACAAGTAAACAAGCTGCAACAGCATCTTTATCACGAACGGCATCACCAACCATAAATCCAAAACTTTCTTCTCCACCACCGATAAATTTCAACTCAGGGAAGTCTTTTATGAATTTGGCTATCCATTTGAAACCTGTCAATCCAACTTTGCATTCAACATTATATCCAGATGCTAATTCTAACATCATCGGAGTTGATACAATTGTTGAACCAATAAATTGATTTCCGTCAATTTTCCCAGCTCTTTTCCATTGTTCTAATAAAAAGGCGGTCATTACGACCATAGTCTGATTTCCATTCAATAAAATTATATT
>JAIEMH010000272.1 GCA_019752245.1 Flavobacteriaceae bacterium | reverse complement strand
AAGTAGTTGAAGTCTCGTTTCCCGAAGGCGAATTTGATTTGGATAAAAGTAAAAAGTATAAAGAAAGTAGTTTGTTTACAAACGGAAATAAATACACCGAAGAATTCTGGAAAAAATATGATGTAATACTTTTAAACGATGCCGAACAAAAAATCATCAATACCTTTAAGTAGTTTTAGAATTGTATTTCACCTTCCTTAAAACACGCATAACTTCTTTGAAATTGACATAAACAATTGGGTTTTTATGTTGTTTTAACAATGATTTTGTATCAATCAATTTATATTTTGCATCGTCAAAACCATTGAGGTAACAAATCATTAAAGTCGATGGAACATTTTCTAAATCTAATTCTTCACGATCAGATAATTCTTGTGATTTCTGCAATTTAGTCAACAAAGACAAAGTAGAATTGTAAATATGATACAATACTTTTCTATTATATTGCGGTGGTTCAAACAGCATTTCGGTTTCAATTTTGTAATAACCATTGTCGTAAAACGAAATCTTTTGTTGCTCCAAAGGATAATAACTGGTTTTGTCATTCAGTCCAAGCGGAACATATTCAGTAATAGTAAAAGTATTTTCGTCAAACGAAATGGTTACATCATCTTGTGCCGAATAAAACAACTTTACCTGCTCGTTAATCAATTCAATATCAACTCTTGAAAAGAAAGTTGCATCACGAACTTTTTTAGGAATTCCAGCCCAACATATAACAAACAGTTCCTTGAAAACTTTATATTTAGATGGCATGTCTTTGTGGCGATTGTTTACAAAATCAATAACGCCATCAAGTGTGTGCGCAATGCTATTTCTAGAATTGTTTTCAATGCTAATAACGGTTTCAATATTCTGTTTTGTGTACGGAATTTTATCTTCAGTAGGAATAGAATTGCTGCCGCGACGCACAAAAACCGTATTGGCTAAAATGGTATGAATGTTTTTCTTGAAATAAGAAGTTTTAGATTTGGGTTTAATGGTTACCAAACCAACCACTTTGTCTTTTGGCAAATTAGGAAAAGGCACATTTTCATATTGAATCTTAGGCGGATTTTCTAAAAAAGCATTCACTAAATTCTGAATTCGACTGTCGTCAAAAAAGTCGTCTCCGGTAATCTCATTATCTTGATCTTCAACGCCAACAACGATATAAGAATTATTCGAAGGATTGGAATTAGACAACGCACAAATGTGTTTTAAAAATTTGGCTTTTCCTTCCTTAGTGTGCAAATTCAACTGACGTTTTTTGTCATAAAAACTACTCTCATCGTTGTGAGCAAGTAAGTTCTTGATGAGCAAACGTTTATTTATCATAGTTAAGTACGATTTAGAAAATACGAAGCACAAGATTTTTTCTCGTACCTCGTACTTAAGACTTCGTAAATTTTAAGGTACTTTATTTCCCATACTTTCGGTCCAAATGGCAAACCAATCTAAATTATCAAGTTGCAATTCAACAGCTTTTATCAATTGCTGAATTCTGGCAATATTTACTGTTCCAGCAACTGGGAAAATTCCTGATGGATGTTTTAATATCCAAGAAAGCAAAATGGTGTCAGATCCAACGCCATATTTTTCAACCAATTGCACCAACAGTTTTTTCAACCTTCGTGTTTGGTCAATATCTTCACGAAAAACAGTTCCAAGCGGATTCCAACTCATCGGACGAATTCCATGAACTTGCATGTAATCTAAACTGCCATCTAACATTGCCTCATGATGCGTAGCTGAAAACTGAATTTGATTGTAACTAATTGCTGTTTTTTGACGAATTAATTCTGTTTGAGACGAAGTGAAATTTGACAAACCAAAATCAATAATTTTTCCCTCTTGCTTTAATTTTTCTATTGCCTCAGCAATTTCATCGGCAACCATCAAAGGACTCGGACGATGCAAAAGCAAAACATCTAAATAATCCGTTTGAAGGTTTTTCAAAGAGTTTTCTACCGACCAAATAATGTAGTCTTTAGAATAATCGTAGTGTTTTATTTTGTTCGGTCTTCCGCCTGTATGTTGGATGCCACATTTAGAAATAAATTGCATTTTGTCACGAGAAATTTTACTTTCGCCAAATGCTTTTCCAAATTGCGATTCGGTGGTGTAATCACCATAAATATCGGCATGGTCAAAAGTTGTAATTTTATTTTCAATACAGATACGTATTAAATGTGCCATTTCTGAAGTGGAAAGGTTTTTGTCCCAAATTCCCCAATTCATAGTTCCAGCAATAATCGGCGATAATGAAGTTTTCATGTGGTTTCTATTAAAAACCCTAAAATTACTAAAACAAAATCATAAATCATCCTTAAAAATAGGATTAGCACATAAGTTTTAACGCATTATTAACATTCTATTAGTCTTAAAATCTTCAATTTTGAAATGTTAAATTTTTGAACCCAAAGAGTAGTATAAAAATAGAATTTATGGAAGAAAATGTTGCCGCTTTAGACATTAGAGCAATCAATGAAAAAATTGAAAGAGAAAGTGCTTTTATCGATTTACTTACTATGGAAATGAACAAAGTAATTGTAGGTCAAAAACACATGGTAGAACGATTGCTAATAGGACTTTTGGGTCAAGGTCACATCTTGCTTGAAGGTGTTCCTGGATTAGCCAAAACGTTGGCCATAAATACTTTATCACAAGCCATTCACGGTAGCTTTAGTAGAATTCAGTTTACACCAGATTTACTGCCTGCCGATGTTATTGGTACCATGATTTATAATATTAAAGCCAACGAATTCTCTATTAAAAAAGGACCAATTTTTGCAAATTTTGTTCTTGCAGACGAGATCAAT
>JAIEMH010000255.1 GCA_019752245.1 Flavobacteriaceae bacterium | reverse complement strand
TTATGGAAACATCGGCTTTAGCTTGATTAATCTTTAAAGTATCTAAACCTGCGTTTTGATAATTTTCAGTAGTGAGTTTTTTATTAATGACATCTTGTAAATCTTCGATAAACATTACGCCTGGGCTATCGTTGGATATGTATTGAATACCTTTTTGTAGAAGTTTACTATCTGTAGTTTTTGGAATTATTAAAAGTCCTTCGTAACTATCTTTTAGAATGCTATCTTTAAGAATTTTAGTGTCAATTGATGAAAAATCTACATATTTATATTCTTCATCGCTTTTAAATTCTTTTACGAACATTCCTGTTTCATCGTGGATTGCAATGGTTTTTAAATCGGCTTTCATGTTACTTAAAAACCCAACAAAAACTCCAATTCCGATAAATAGTAACGGACTTAGAAAAGTCATTACTATGAATGATTTATTGCGCACTTTGGCAATAAATTCTCTTTTTATGATTAGAAGTAATTTAGACATTTTTAGATTATTCTGTTACTGTTTTGATGAAGATATCGTTTACACTCGGTATTTTTTCCATGAAATGCGTTACTTGACCACGAAGAATTAAGGTATTCAACAATTCGTTTGGAGTTGCGTTTCCAAGGTTTATTTCTAGTTTTAATTCGTCGTTTAACGATTTGAAATCGGTTTGAGTAAGTGTAAATTTTTGTGATAAATCATACATTAAACCTTCGATATTATCGCTTAAAATTCCGACTTCATAACTGTTGGTTCTGAATTGTTTTTTGACATCAGTTAGTTTTCCTTCAATTAATTTATTGGATTTATGAATCAAAGCAATATGATCACACATTTCCTCAACACTTTCCATTCTATGAGTTGAAAAAATAACTGAGGTTCCTTGTTTATTCAATTCGATAATTTCGTCTTTAATTAAATTAGCATTCACTGGATCGAAACCTGAGAATGGTTCGTCAAGAATTAGCAATTTAGGTTTGTGTAAAACGGTAACAACAAACTGAATTTTTTGAGCCATTCCTTTAGAAAGTTCTTGGATTTTTTTGTTCCACCAACCTTGAATTTCTAATCGATCGAACCAATAATCTAGTTGTGTTTTGGCATCATGTTTAGACAATCCTTTTAGTTGCGCCAAATACAAACATTGCTCGCCAACTTTCATGGATTTATACAAACCTCGTTCTTCTGGCATGTAGCCAATGTATTGAACATCTTCGGGTTTTAAAACGGCACCGTCGAGAATTATTTCGCCGCTATCGGGCATTGTAATTTGGTTGATGATTCTAATCAGTGATGTTTTTCCTGCTCCATTTGGACCAAGAAGTCCATAAATGCTGCCTTGAGGAACAGAAAGAGAAACTTTGTTTAATGCTGTATAATCTCCGTATTGCTTAAAGACATTTTTTACTTCAAGTATATTGCTCATAAATTTTTATTAAATTTCAACTTCAAAAATCAAGTTTAACTTCAAAAACCAAGCTTAATTCGATTAATTTAAAATATTGATTTTTGAAATTGACATTTGAAATTGATTTTTGAATTGGTAAAAGTACAGAATTAGTAGTGATTTGAAAGGAATTGTTACAAAAAAACCCACCCTTATTTTGACACAAGGATGGGAAAAATTGCTATGAAAAAGAAATTACTTGTTTCCAAGTAATATTCAAATGTAGAAATAAATTTACAATTACGAAAACATATCTTTAACTTTTTCAAAAAAAGATTTATCGCTCTTTTCTGGATGCGGAATGAAGTTATCATCTGCTAGCGATTTCTCAAAGAATTGACGTTGTTCTTTGGTTAATGTTTTTGGTGTCCATACGTTTACGTGAACTAATAAATCACCATTTCCGTAACTATTTAAGCTCGGAATTCCCTTACCTTTAAGTCTTAGAATTTTACCTGATTGAATTCCCTCTTCAAGTTTGATTCTTACTTTTCCATTAACAGCTTCAATGTCTTTTGAAACTCCTAATGCTGCTTCTGGAAAACTTATATATAAATCATAATGAAGATTTTCGCCTTCACGTTTTAAAAATTCGTGTTCTAGTTCTTCAATAGCAACTATTAAATCTCCCGGAATTCCGTTTCCTGGTGCATCATTTCCTTTACCAGAAACTTTTAGTTGCATACCGTCTACTACACCAGCAGGAATTTTAATAGAGACTGTTTCATCTTCCATTATCATTCCATGAATATCTGCATTTGAAGGTTTGCTTTCAATTGTTTGCCCAGAACCTCCACAAACATTACATGTTGTTGCAGATTGCATTCTACCTAATATTGTGTTAGTAACTCTTAAAACCTGACCTTGACCATTACAAGTTGAGCATGTTTTATATTTTACACCTGGCGCTTGAATTTTTCTTTTAACTTTTACTTTTTTCTCAACACCATTAGCAACTTCTTCAAGAGTAAGTTTTACTTTGATACGAAGGTTACTTCCTTTCACACGGCGTTGTCCACCAGAGTTACCTCCAAAACCACCAAAACCGCCACCACCAAAAATGTCTCCAAATTGGCTAAAAATGTCGTCCATATTCATGTGACTACCACCAAATCCGCCACCGCCATTAGCACCATCAAATGCTTGATGACCATATTGATCGTATTTGGCTTTCTTTTGAGGATCGCTTAAAACTTCATAAGCCTCTGCAGCTTTTTTAAAGTTTTCTTCAGCTTCTGCATTTCCTGGATTTTTATCAGGATGGAATTCAATAGCTTTCTTTCGATAGGCTTTTTTAATTTCATCAGTAGTCGCTTCTTTTGAAATATCTAATACTTTATAATAATCAATAAATTCCATAGTTACCTTGATTTAAAGAAA
>JAIEMH010000048.1 GCA_019752245.1 Flavobacteriaceae bacterium | reverse complement strand
CATAAAGAACTACTTCCAATTCTTTGTTCACATCAATATACTTTCGGAGTTTGTTCCAAATAACAACCGCAATATTTTCGGCAGTTGGATTCAAATCAGCAAAATCAGGAACGTCTAAATTCAAATTTTTATGATCAAATGCATTTTCGATATGCTCTTTTATCAAATCTGAAAGTATTTTTACATCAACAACAAAACCAGTTTCTTGGTCAATTTCGCCAGTAACCGAAACAATTAATTCGTAATTATGTCCATGATAATTCGGATTATTGCACTTTCCAAAAACAGCATCGTTCTCTTCCATCGTCCAATCTTTCCGATACAATCTGTGTGCAGAGTTAAAATGTGCTTTTCTTGAAACGGTAACTTTCATTTTAATTTAGGATTTGTGATTAAAGGATTTAGGATTTTGAATTAGGACTTAAAATCCTAAATCAAAATTCCTTAATCTTAAATTTTATAGTTTGTGATCTTCTAGGTAATGGTAAAATTCATCAAATATTATTTTGAACCAAACGGTGTAAATACTTGGATTTTGAATCATGTCTTCTTTGATATCTTCTATGGTCATCCATTTCCAACTTTCAACTTCTTCATCGTTAATATTTGGTTCTTCGTTGGAATATCCAATCATAACGTGATCTAGTTCGTGTTCTGTCAAACCGTTATCAAATGGCGCTTTGTAGATAAAATGAAATAACTCTTTCAACTCTGTTTTAAAACCCATTTCTTCATACAATCTTCGCTTTCCAGCTTCGATATTGGTTTCGCCAGCACGTTGATGGCTGCAACATGTATTGGTCCAAAGTAAAGGCGAATGGTATTTGTGATGCGCACGTTGTTGCAACATGACTTCATTCTTATTATTTAATACAAAAACCGAAAAGGCACGATGCAAAACTGCTTTTTCGTGAGCTTCGAGTTTGTTCATCAAACCAATTGGTTCATCTTTTTCGTTGACTAATATTACTTGTTCTTCCTTCATAGATAGTATAAGATGGTCAAAAATACGAAAATATTTCCGCTTTTAAGTGGATTTTGGAGTTTGTGAAAAGTTTAACGACTGTTTATATTTCATAAATTTATCAAATACTAATATTCAAATTTTAAAGTTTTAAAGTTTTAACAAAATGAGAATCAAATTACAAATAGAAAAATTCCACATCCGTTAAACTTTCCTTAAAGCAACTCATTTTGTAAACTATAAGACATTTTGCCTCGTATATGTGTTGTAAATTTGTACTATAATTAAAAAATGAATGCTATGCGAAATTCAAAATCACTTTTCAATCTTTTGGTAATGATACCACTATTCGTTTTGAATGCGTGTGGACAATCATCAAATAAACAAAACTCAGCAAAAACAACAAAAACAATCGCTATGGAAAATGTAATTAGCAAACCCGAAAATCCTTACTATTCTAATACTGACACTAAAAAACTAAATGTTTCAGATGCCGAGTGGAAGAAAATTTTATCTCCAGACTTATACGCCGTTGCTCGTCAAGCCGACACCGAAAGAGCTTTTACTGGAACCATGTGGAATTCTGAAACGAAAGGAACTTATTATTGTGCCACTTGCGGAAATAAATTGTTTAGATCCAATCAAAAATTTACCAGCAGTTGTGGTTGGCCAAGTTTCTTTGAACAAGAAAACAAAGAAAGCATCACCTTTAAAGAAGACAATTCGTATGGAATGAAGCGAACAGAAGCACTTTGCGGAAGATGCGACAGCCATTTAGGACACTTATTTGATGATGGACCAGAACCAACAGGAAAAAGATATTGTATGAATGCCATTTCATTAGATTTTGTTCCAGATGGTGTTGTGGCTACAAAAACGGAAGGAAATTTAGAAACTATTGTTCTTGGTGGCGGATGTTACTGGTGTGTTGAAGCTGTTTACGAAAACCTTCAAGGCGTAAAAAGTGTTGCATCAGGATTTGCTGGTGGAACAGTCGAAAACCCAAGTTATGAAGAAGTTTGTACAGGTAGAACTGGTGCAGCCGAAGTTGTAGAAATTACTTATGATAAATCGGTTACAAATTTAGACGAGATTTTCAAAGTGTTTTTTACCGTTCACGATCCAACAACGTTAAACAGACAAGGCGCTGATGTTGGAACACAATACCGCTCGGTTATTTTCTTCAAAAATGAGGAACAGAAAAAAGCAGCGCAAAGCATCATTGACGAATTGAATGCTTCTAAAGTATATTCAAGTAAAATAGTTACCACTTTGGAACCTTTCAAAAAATTCTATAAAGCCGAAGAGTACCACCAAAATTATTATGAAAACAATAAAGATAAACCCTATTGTCAAATGGTAATTCAACCAAAAATTGAAAAATTTGAAAAAGTTTTTAAAGACAGATTGAAAAAGAAATAAAACTAAAAAGTCTCCGCAATAACGGAGACTTTTTTTTATAAAATATAATCTGTTGTTATAAAATTAGATTCTTTACTATTCAATAACGCTTGCAAAATTTCATTGTTGTAATCATTATCTTTAGAGGCTACAAAAGTTCTAATTGAGAATGATCGTAAAGCATCATGGATACTCAATGTTGCTACAGCCGAATCTTTTCGTCCTGTAAACGGATAAACATCTGGACCACGTTGGCACGAACTATTTAAATTTACACGGCAAACTATATTCACTAAAGCATCAATAAGCGGCGCAATGGTTTTGATATCTTTTCCAAACAAACTAACTTGCTGACCATAATTAGATTCGGCCATATCATTTAATGGTTCTTGAATATCTTTGAACGATAAAACCGGAATTACTGGACCAAACTGTTCTTCATGATACA
>JAIEMH010000022.1 GCA_019752245.1 Flavobacteriaceae bacterium | reverse complement strand
GAATTGGCCTTAAAAATTTGATTAGTTTTGAAATCAAATACTTTAATAATCGTTAGGAGTGAAACAAATCTAATGAGTAGAGACCATTTTTTGTTATTGTCATCAAATATGATAGACTCTATCATTGATGATTTTAATACTTCTACAAAAAATGCAGATGTACAAAAAGTAGAGACTTTGAAAAGTGTTGATATTTCTATAGAAGTTATTTTTGATGATAAAGGCGCTAAAATTTCTTCATTAAGTAATGGTAATGAAAGTAAAAAACATCTGAATTGGGATGACATTTTAAATCTAATGCAATAATCAAATTTAAGAGTTACTAAATAAATGACTGTGTAGCAAATTAATGAAAATATTATGGCAAATAATGACCTAGATTTTGCATGTGATAATTTTAATTGGGATTATATCTCTTCTGAATTAGTAGAGATATTAATAATTATAATTGAAAAAAAATTAGAGGGCAAAAAAGCAGTATTTGACGAATTATTTTCACCTATAAACGACAGTCCATTACAAGCAGAGGAACTAAGAATAAGTGTATTACAAAAATTAAATTTGCTCAATAAATTAAATTTACTTTACACTGAATATGGTTCTGATGGTAAAATTAAAGATTTTCATTACTCTAAAAACCTAAAAAAAATTTTGTACACAAAATTCCCAGATGAAGTAAAAGAATACAATGAATATTGCACCAAAATAGAAGTAAATATAGAGTACAAAACAGATAAAAATTTACTTATTGAAGGTGCTTTTAAAAATGAAAAATTCTTTAAATTAAAAAGAAATACACATTATAAAATAAAAATTATTGAAGACAAAAAGACCCTTTTTATAGAGTTAGAAGAAAACAAGTAAAGTTAAAAAAAACTTGAATTTTAAAACATATTAATTAATAAACTATATTTGCATTATGCAACTTGCACTAAACATAGAAAACTTTTCTAAACCTGTGGTTTACGAAAGTAGAAAAGCAAACTTTGTTTTTTCTATTTCAGGCTTTTTATTGAATTTTTTAAACTCAATTCTTACTAAAATTAAAACAAGACTAATGAATGATTTAGATTCTTTTATTTTAGTGTTGGAGGGTTTTGAACCTCACATTGAAACATTATCTATTGAAATTGCAACTAAAGAACTGCAAGATTCAAAAGAAGTTTTAAAGGAGTTTGTTAAATTGAATGAAAAATTTAAAAAAATTGAGTATTTTGATGATGAAAAAATTAAAGAAAAATACCTTTATACTTTAAAATTACTTTATCAAACTGAAAGTAAATTGCATAGAGCAGTTTATAGAAGCAAGCCTATCGAAAAAACATCTAACGAACTGACTGATGGAGTTATGAAAATGAATAGTAATTACATCAACGATTTACTATCTTCATAATTATGTTTGAAAGAGGCGATATTGTAGAGGTGTATTTTGATTTGCCCTACTCTAAAGAAACAAAATTACATCCAGCAATTATTATATCAAATGACGACGTTTACAACAAAGACGACGTTTATATTTGTGTGATGATGACAAGTAGTACAGCAATTGATTTATTTTCTTTTGAGATTAAACCCGAAATGCTTGATTTACCACTTAAAAAAGAATATTCACAAGCTAGATGTCATTTGGTAAGTTACGTTAGAGAAAAGCACTTTGAAAAGCACAAATTAAACCATTTAAAAGAAGACTACGTAGATAATTTAGTTTCTCGAATAAATTCAGTTTCAATGTGTAAATAATTATCCAAAAATTAAGAGTACTAAAACGCATACGATTTGTATTTTTTTGTTATATTTGCATCGAAAAAGAAGCGGTAAACATTGGGTTTACTAAGGGTTGAGAAATGGAGGCAAACTCATAACCCGAAGGTCACAGGTTCGAGTCCTGTTCCCGCTACTAATGAAACTCCGCAACATTTGCGGAGTTTTTTATTTTACAGTGTGCAGCAATCATTTTTGAAGCTGTATCTAAGAAAGTTCGCCATTCTGTTCCGAAATTTCGGGCGAATGGTTTTTTTGTTTATCACAATACATATTATTATGACACATAAAGCAGGTTTTGTAAACATTATAGGAAATCCAAACGTTGGAAAGTCAACTCTGATGAATGCCTTCGTTGGTGAGCGATTGTCAATTATTACATCCAAAGCACAAACAACAAGACATAGAATTCTTGGTATTGTTAATGGTGACGATTTTCAAATGATTCTTTCAGACACTCCAGGTATTATTAAGCCAGCTTATGAAATGCAAGAGTCTATGATGAATTTTGTAAAATCAGCTTTTGAAGATGCAGACGTATTAATATATATGGTAGAAATCGGAGAACAAGAATTAAAAGATGAAGCTTTTTTTAATAAAATCATTCATGCTAAAATTCCGGTATTACTATTGTTGAACAAAATTGATAATTCTAATCAAACTCAACTTGAAGAGCAAGTTGCCTTCTGGACGGCAAAGGTTCCAAATGCCCAAATTTTCCCAATCTCGGCATTAAAAAACTTTAATGTTCCTGAAGTTTTTGCCAGAATTATTGAACTTTTGCCAGAATCACCAGCTTATTATCCTAAAGATACTTTGACGGATAAGCCAGAGCGTTTCTTTGTGAATGAAACAATTCGTGAAAAAATCTTATTGCATTACAATAAAGAAATTCCTTACTCCGTAGAAATAGAAACTGAAGAATTTCTTGAGGATGAGAAAATTATAAGAATTAGAGCTTTAATTATGGTAGAACGTGATACCCAAAAAGGTATCATTATTGGACATAAAGGAGAAGCATTAAAAAGAGTAGGAGTTGAATCTCGTGCCGATTTAG
>JAIEMH010000149.1 GCA_019752245.1 Flavobacteriaceae bacterium | reverse complement strand
TAAATGTTATCACATTAACCAATTGATATGTCTAACTCTGATCACATTAACCAATAAATAACATAAAATGTTATCTTTGTATTTTAAAATAAATTCTTAAACCATGAGAAACAACGCTCTAAATATTAAGCAAGAAGCTTTCTGTCAGGCTTACCTAAAGTCAGATGACGCTACAGCTTCCTATAAAAAGGCTGGTTATTCTTATAAGAATAAAACTACAAAGTCAATTCATCAAGCCGCTTGTAGGATGTTGAAAAATAGCAACGTAGCAGCAAGGATAGAAGAATTAAAATCCAAGGTTGCGCAAATTGCAGAAAAGAAGTTCGACATCACCCATACTGAAATTCTAAATCACCTGAACATTCTCAGAAATGCAAGGATTGACGAGTACGTCGAGTATATCGAGGTTGAAACTCCCATCACTCGCACTACTGGAACTGGAAAAGGTAAGGTTACCGAGACGATAATTGAAAAGTCAATGCAAATGAAGTTCAAACCTTTTGACCAACTTACAAAGGAGCAGTTGATGTGTATTGAATCAATTAAGCAAGATAGGTATGGTAATATTGAATTGAAGCTTCACGGTAAGGAATGGACAATTGATAAAATCAATAAACATATTGGATTTTATGAAAAGAACAACGAACAGAAACAGCCTACTATTACCCTTGATATTGGCGATTCTGAGGCTAGAGATAAAAGGATTAAAGAGTTACTAGCTAAAGCTAATCAGAGTGTTAATGAATAGCTTTTTTTGAATAAATACTAACATAATTTATTATTTAATAACATAATTTGTTACATTTGAAGAAATTAAATCAATAGAAGTTATGAAGAAAATTATTTAACACAAAAACTCCTGATGTAGCATTAGGAGTTTTTTTAAAAATGGGGAGGTAGCTCAATTGGTATAGAGTGTCGTGGTAAAACACGGAGGTTAAAGGTTCGACTCCTTTCTTCTCCACAACAACTAGAAAGGGTTAAAACATCGATAGAGGAGTTTCAATAGTAAGTCATTTTAAAATCTATCAACACGGGAGTAAAAGGATAATATGATGATTTATGGTTGGCTAGGGAAAACTAGAAAGTGTAAGTAAGTAATATTATGTTGTTGGTTCGATTCCAACTACTCCACAAATCCATTCTTTGAAATACTTGAATTAAAACAGGAGCTACCCTTACAGGCTTGATTTGTAGGCTAATGCTCCAAAGGAACTCTCTGGGTTGGTAAAGCTCATTAAATCATGCCTTAACATCGGTTGAAGTTCGTAGGTGTTAAATCTGGTCGGTTCACGTTACTAAAATAGGTTTTTTGTTTTCATTTTTTGTGTTCCTATTCTAGTTATAAAAAACAGATTGTAGTTTTTAATTCAAGTAGTCAAAGAGAAAAATAAAACCATGCAACAAACAAACACTAAACTAATATCATCATTGAAAAATAGACAAATTGAAAGAAATGACCATGTGCGAGTTAATCATAATGGACTTTGGATTGACTTCTATTTTCAAGAAGGTTCCGAAATGAAACAACGAATGCTAAACAAACAAAAGCTATGATTGAAATTATAAACGGCAGAATATTTATAGATGGAAAAGAAAGCGTAGATCCAGTTCAAATTGGATATGCGCTTTTAGAATTTGTACAAACTATTGAAGACGATGGTTTGTCTATCACATTGAAAAACGCTGATGTTTTCGTTGAGAATATCGATAAAACCAGTCATTAACATGCCGTATGCTAGAAAAGTAAAAACGATAACTGGATCTCATAACAGATTGTCTGAATACATCGGGGTTAGCTGGAAGCCATCAAATCAGAAATGGACTTCTAGCGTATCGAATAAAGGTATTAAGTATGATTGCGGATATCATGACAATGATCGTGAAGCTGCCAAAGCTAGAGATAGAAAAATATTAGCACTTAACATCAAGAAGCCACTTCAAATTTTAAAACCATTAAACAAATGAGTTTAGATCAATTAAAAAAAGAGTTAAGCGAGTTGAAAGATTTGCAAGATGATTATCTAAAGTATGCCCGAAATGACGAGGCTTTAAATGAAAAGATAAGAGCACTTCAAGCTAAAATAAATCTACTAAAATAAAATGATTACAGATGCCGAATTATTGGAACTAGAAACTCTTTTGAAAGAAAGAGATATTGACATTTCCAGAAAGAAGCTCTGTAAAATTGATGAAGATACAAACCCAAACTATTCTTTACTTCACAGCGCTATTACGAGCCAAAGATACGAACTGGTTGATGGTGTTATAGAGTTAGTATCTGGTTATCGAGGCGCTGGACTTGAAGGTTCTTCTCGTTCTGGAAAAACTTGGAGTGGAATAGATATAATAATTTGGCTATGTCTTTATGTTGAATTAGAAGGTTGTACAATCAATATTTATCGTGAAACCTATAACGAATTTAAAACCACGCTTTACGATGATTTCAAACGTAGGCTTGACGATTATGCCTTGCCAAATAAGTTTCATGATGCTGAAGAAATTAAGTCTTTTAAAATTGGTAAATCAAAAATATATTTTATTGGCGATGGTAAACACGGTGGGGGTTGTGATTATGCCTTTTTCAATGAAGTAATGTTTATTAAAAAATCAGTATTTGATCAAGTTAAAATGCGTTGCCGTAAATTCTGGTGGGCAGACTATAATCCATCATTTACTGATCATTGGTTTTTTGATAATGTTTTAAATATATTTTTTGGGTGTGCTCCATTTATTTCTGTTTACTTTTTTGATCAATGTACCTAATAGTTAGCTCCACTATTATAAAAGAAGCCCTTCTGCTAAATTTAGTTCTTTAGGAGT
>JAIEMH010000004.1 GCA_019752245.1 Flavobacteriaceae bacterium | reverse complement strand
ATGTGCTCAGTTGTTTTTTTTTCATTTGAGCCGCTCACCTTTTTTCGTACATGTAAACAAATGAATTTACTATCATCTTTCCATGAAAATGTAGTTTACGGAGCAAGGTTTTGCTTGAAAATTTTAATTTCACTAAAAATTAAAATTACTACGATATGGCAACACTACGATTAGGAGATTTAGCTCCAAATTTTGACGCAGAAACAACAAAAGGAACTATAAATTTTTATGATTATTTAGGTGATTCTTGGGGTGTTTTATTTTCGCATCCTGCCGATTTTACTCCAGTTTGTACCACAGAATTAGGAACGGTTGCAAATTATTTGCCAGAGTTTACTAAAAGAAACGTAAAAGTTATTGCATTGAGTGTGGATAGTTTAGAATCGCATTTAAAATGGATCAATGACATTGAAGAAACACAAAATGTAACTTTAAATTATCCAATTATAGCAGATGAAAATAAAGAAGTTGCCAATTTGTATGATATGATTCACCCCAATGCAAATGAAACCTTCACAGTTCGCTCAGTTTTTATCATCGGAAACGATAAAAAAGTAAAACTAACCTTGACTTATCCTGCATCAACAGGAAGAAATTTTGATGAGTTATTGCGTGTAATTGATAGTTTGCAATTAACGGCTAATTATAGCGTTGCAACTCCAGCAAACTGGAAAGATGGTCAAGACGTAGTAATTTCGCCATCAGTGAAGGATGAAGATATTGAAGCAAAATTTCCAAAAGGTTATAACCGAATAAAATATTATTTAAGAATGACTCCGCAACCAAATAAATAGTATTTTTGAACCATAGTTTTAAAACTAAATCTATTTCAAAAAGCTATGTCACAAAATCAAATATCACATGAAGCGATTGCACAACTAGAAAAAATAGTTGGACAGTCGTTTATTTTTTTAGATCAAGAAACAAGAAATCATTATGGTCACGATGAAACAGAAGATTATGTTTTTCCTCCAAGTGTAGTTTTAAAACCAGCAAATGCTTTTGAAATTTCCGAAATTTTAAAAGTTGCCAATGAGTTTAAAATTCCTACAACGCCAATAGGAGCAAGGACAGGTTTAAGTGGTGGCGCATTAAGCATTTATCAAGGCATTGGACTTTCATTGGAACGTCTCAATAAAATTTTAGATATTGACGAGCAAAACCTTCAAGTAACAGTTGAACCAGCAGTTATTACTCAAGTTTTGAGAGAAGCTGTTGCCGAAAAAGGATTGTTTTATCCAGTAGATCCAAGCAGTCAAGGAAGTTGCTGGATTGGCGGTAATGTGGCCGAAAATTCTGGCGGTGCAAGAGCTGTAAAATATGGAGTTACCAAAGATTATGTGTTGAATTTAGAGGTAGTTTTACCCGATGGTGAAATTATTTGGACTGGTGCCAATACTTTAAAAAATTCAACTGGTTATAATTTAACACAATTGATGATTGGTAGCGAAGGCACATTGGGCGTAATTACCAAAGTAGTTTTAAAACTTTTGCCAAAAAATACACATAATGTTTTAATGTTGGTTCCGTTTTATAAAGCTAGTCAAGCTTGTGAAGCTGTTTCTGCTATTTTTAGAGCTGGTATTATTCCAAGTGCTTTAGAGTTTATGGAACGTGATGCTATAGATTGGACCTTAAAATACAATGACAACATCAATATCAATGTCAATGACAAGGTTCAAGCGCATTTACTAATTGAAGTTGATGGAAATTATCCTGAGATTCTTTTTGCCGAAGCCGAAAAGATAATGTCAGTTATAGAGCAATTTGAAATTGATGAAGTTTTATTTGCGGATACTGAAGATCAAAAAAATGCGCTTTGGAAAATGAGACGTTCGGTTGCAGAAGCTGTAAAATCTAATTCAATTTATAAAGAAGAAGATACGGTTGTACCAAGATTTGTTTTACCAGAATTGCTAAACGGTATTAAAAAAATTGGTACTAAATATGGTTTTAAATCAGTTTGCTACGGACATGCAGGCGATGGAAATCTTCATGTAAATATTATAAAAGGTGAAATGAGCGATGACAATTGGGAACGAGAAGTACCCAAAGGAATTCGTGAAATATTTGAATTAACAGTTGCGCTAAAAGGAACGCTTTCTGGCGAACACGGAATAGGTTTTGTACAGAAAAACTTTATGGATATTGCTTTTTCAAAAGTACATCTAGAATTGATGGAACGTATCAAATATGTTTTTGATCCCAACAATATTCTAAATCCTGGAAAAATTTTCCCTGACGAAGTTTAATTTTCTTGAAATATTAAGTAAAAAAAAAAGACACAGATTTTAAAATAATTTGTGTCTTTTTTTAGTTTTAAAATCCTAATGTTTTCATGACATTTTTACCCAAAATAGATTCTGCCATTTTTTCTTTAGAACTTGTGTAGTTTACAAACTTCCATTCATTTTTAGTACTTTCTTCTGCAACAGCAATCATTGTTGCTTTTCCTTCAAGAAAAAAACTATTTCTTTCTTTTTCAAAAATTAAGGTTTTATATTGCTCAGATTGTTTGAACGAATTTAGAAGTGTTTCTGCTTTTTCAGGCGTAATTTTTTCTACTAATGTCATTCTAATTGCATTGGTATAAGTAATTACACAAAGCGATTTGTCATCAATTTTTTTAAGTTCAGAATAAGTGAATGTTGGATTTACATGAACCAAACGAATTTTGAAATTTTCATTTTCAAACGAATCATTTAAGGATGTCCTGTCCATGTCGCAGAATGCTCCCTCCATACTCAATCAACTCAAATATTCATTTTTGGGCTTCGGTCTAACGATGGGGTTGGTATTTCCGTTTTATGGAAATTTCTTCGTTAATTGGAAAGAG
>JAIEMH010000307.1 GCA_019752245.1 Flavobacteriaceae bacterium | reverse complement strand
TCTCTAACGGAATCGATCCAGAATATGCTGTGATTGGACGTGTGGCGCGTAAAATTTGGGCGAAAGCCATGAAAAATAAATACGGTGCCAACGAAAGAGCTCAAATGTTGAAATACCATATTCAAACATCTGGTCGTTCACTTCACGCACAAGAAATTGATTTTAACGATATTCGTACTACGCTACAAGCTTTGTATGCGATTTATGATAACTGTAACTCTTTGCATACCAATGCTTATGACGAAGCGATTACAACTCCAACGGAAGAATCTGTTCGAAGAGCAATGGCAATTCAGTTGATTATCAATAAAGAATTAGGTTTAGCGAAAAACGAAAACCCAATTCAAGGTTCTTTCATCATTGAAGAACTAACCGATTTAGTTGAAGATGCAGTTTTACAAGAATTTGATAGAATTACAGAACGTGGCGGAGTTCTTGGTGCAATGGAAACAATGTACCAAAGAAGTAAAATTCAAGAAGAATCGTTGTATTATGAAACCTTGAAACATACTGGCGAATTCCCAATTATTGGTGTAAATACGTTCTTAAGTTCTAAAGGTTCACCTACTGTAATTCCAGCGGAAGTAATTCGTGCAACGGAAGAGGAGAAGCAATATCAAATTGATATGCTAACTAATTTACAAAAATCAAGTACTGATAAAGTTGCCGAGCAAATTGAGTTATTGCAAGCAGCAGCCATTAAAAACGAAAATCTTTTTGAATTGTTAATGGACGCAACCAAAGTTTGTTCGTTAGGTCAAATCACAAACGGATTGTTTGAAGTTGGCGGACAATATAGAAGAAATATGTAATTGAGAAAATAGAATTATGAAAATAGATAAAAAGACCTTTCAGAAATGGAAGGTTTTTTTATTTTAAAATCATTTTTTATTTATCGAATACAATCCACCAGCAAAAAGTACTAATGCAAGACCGATGTACATATAGCCTTTTTCTTTTCCAGATTCGTTTGAAGCATCAATTTCTAATCCTAAAACTTTTACTTCTTTGCTGTTGTTATTGATTTTATTAATTCCTAAATAGCCAACATAAAGAGAAATTAAGATTAATACAGTTCCAATAATTTTTTCTGTTTTCATGGTGTTAAATTTTATTTTGTAAAACTATCACCAACTTGAAGCAAGTTTATTACATGATTTATCGTTAAAGTTATAAAATTGCAATTTTAATTGAAAATTACTTATGTTTATAAAAAATGTTAATTCTGACTTTTCATTAATGGAGGTTTTTTTAATTTTGAATAATGTATAGATATCTTTTGTTTTTTATTTTTTCCTATTCTTTTGCCCAGAATCCATTTAGTAAAGAGAATCCTAGTAATATTCTTGCGCTAAAAGCCTGTGCTTATGTTAATTTTTTAGATAGTGGTTATGGTTCAATTATTGGGTTTGAGAAAGGATTTTTAAAAAACAAATCATTTGGAGTCAAATTTATATATAATGTTTTTACACCACATAGAGAAGATACAGCCAATAATTATGAATTAATTGACTACACAAAAGACAAGGATATTTCAATTATTATTGAGTATAAATATTATTTTGAATTAAATTTTCTGAAAGATAAAATCGCTATTCCATATGTTTCAGCATTATTTAAAAATGGTAAAAGAACTATTGATAAAGATAAAAATTATCCTCACGATTATTACCATAGAGAAACTAAATATAATTTAGTCGGACCAGCAATAGGAACTTTAATTGTTCTAGGAGAATCTAAAAAATGGACTATTGATACACAAATTGGATATTTATTTGGAAATAAAAATAGATATACAGAATATGTTATTCCAACACATTTTAGCAGGAATGATTCATTTAATACAGATCTTTTTCGTTTTGAAATTATGATAGCCTATAATATAAATTAAAGTCAAATATTAGAACATAAAATCTATATTTACAATATGAAAAAATATTTTAGTCTATTATTTCTGTCTTTCCCAAACCCATTGATTAATAGAACTACAATTGTTTCTAATTCAAGATGCTACAGTAATTTTATTCAATTCTTTAGGACAAGAAATATGTGTTGTGAAAAATTGTAATGGACAACAACTTAAGATTGATTGTGAAAACCTTTTGAAAGGATTGTATTTAATGAAGATTGTTGAAAATGATAAAGTCTTGGCAATAGAAAAATTAATAATTTCAAATTGATTTTTAGTATAAAACGATAACTCACTACAGATTATGAAAAACATTTTTTTAATTAGTTTTATTTTTGTTTCATCACTTTCTTTTAGCCAAAAAGAAGGTCAAAATTTTTGTAAAGGAATTGTTGGTGGAAGTTATTTTCCATTAGATATTAAAAACAAAAAAATCTTTTGGTACGATACCTATTATTTTGAAGAACAGTTGGCAACAAAAGAACGCAATGGAAAGATTTATTTGGAGTACAAACAAACTTGGAAAGATGGACATTCCGATTTATTGTATTTGCGGAATGATAAAGAAAAGGTCTTGCAATTTGAAAATGGTTTTGAAAATGAAACTATTAGATTTGACTCTCAATTTGAAATTAATCATAGTTGGGAAAATGCTGATAAAACTGCTGTTTATACTATTCTTTCTTATAATGGGAAATTGAAAACTCCTTATTGTAATTATGAAAATTTATTAATTATTGAAGCTAAATATAAGAGTGTAACTTTTAAATTTTATTATCTAAAAGGACTTGGATATATTGGAGCTACAAAGAATAATCAACTTATTTCTTACATAACACCTGAGATCTAAATTATAGCAAATGAACCCAACAATCAAGACCTTCCCAACAACAAAATTCATTGGTAAAAACCTTTCGTTTACTTATGCCGATTATCGTGCTTTCGAATTGTGGAGTAATTT
>JAIEMH010000016.1 GCA_019752245.1 Flavobacteriaceae bacterium | reverse complement strand
TTTACAAATGTAAATGCGTTGTATTTATCCATTAATTTTTTTACCACAATTAGGTAAAAACCATACGAAACTGCGTTTATAAAAACCAGTAAATTTCCTAAAGTAGCATTTGGTGCATTTACCATCGATTTTCCGTAAAGGATTAAAGTTCCGGTTCCAACAAGACCTAAAACCAAACCAAAAACTTTGCGTTTTAGCATGCGTTCTTTCATAATTATTGCCGAAAGAACCAGCACAATCATTGGCGTCGTTACCATTAAAACCGCGCCCATAATTGGCGATGTGTAACTCAATCCTTTAAAAAATGTTAGCATGTTTAACGCCACACCAAAAAAAGCTGCAGCAATAATTCTAGGAAAATCACCAAGCGCAATTTTTTCTTTCGGACCAAAAAAAGATACTAACCAAAATAAAACGGTTGCACCAAAAACACGAATTACTATAAAACCAAAAGGTTCAATGTATTTTGGCATCACGTCTTTGGCAATTGTAAAAGTCAATCCGTAAATTATGGAAACAAATGTTGCGGCAATTAGTGCCCAAGTTCTTTTAGACATTTTCTAGCGCTTTCATTACTTGCAACATGTTTTGTTGCGTGTTTCCAATATAAATTTGGTCTTGAATTATAAAAACTGGACGACTTATAAACGTATAATGTTCTAAAATATACTTGCGATAATCGTCTTCGGTTAAATTTTTATTTTTCAAATCCATCGATTTATACAATTGCGCCTTTTTGCTGAACAATGCTTCATAACTTCCAGAAAGTGAACGCATATATTCCAATTCTTCCACAGTAATTGGATCTTGTTTTATGTCGTGGTACTTCAAATTTGCACTTTTCGGCAATGATTTTATAATTTTTCTACACGTATCGCAACTCGCTAAATAGTATATGGTATCAGTCATAATTTTTTCTTTTTGCAAAGAAAATTCATTTGAAACTTATAATCTGTATTTTTGTAAAAAAATTACAATCAATGTCAACATTTACTAAAGAAATACACATCCGTTGGGCCGATTTAGACCCAAATTTTCACGTGCGTCATTCGGCTTATTACGATTTTGGAGCGCAACACAGAGTTGAAATTCTGGAACAATTAGGAATGACGATGCGAGTTATGCAAGAACAACATTTTGGTCCGATTTTATTTCGCGAAGAATGTGTTTTTAGAAGAGAAATGCGAATGAATCAACAAGTTTTTATATCTACAAAAGTGGGTAAAATAAAAGAAGATGCTTCGCGTTGGACGCTTATTCACGAATTTAAAAACGATAAAGACGAATTGCTTGCAACAATCACGGTCGATGGCGCTTGGATGGACACCAAACTAAGAAAAATAGCAAATCCAACACCACAAATTGCCATCGATGTTATGAATTTAATGCCAAAATCAGACGATTTTACACAATTGTAATTAGAAGCTATTTCCAGCTATCCATTGCAAGTTGGTGCCAGAAAATCACATTTTTCTAAGCCCAAAAATGTGCTTCCGTTGGTCGCAATTTTTGGTCAAGAAAAATTGTAATTTTCCATCACCAAGCTTTCCATTGCTATCTGGGCTAGGTGTTCACGTTAAATTTAGACTTTTCAATTTTAAAACAACTTTATGACACACCAACTTCGTGGCTAAAAACAATCTTTATATCTTTGTAAAAAATAATAGAAAATAATGAAATTCAACACTAAAACCATACACGGCGGACAACATCACGATCCAAGTACAGGAGCAGTTATGCCACCAGTTTACCAAACATCAACCTTTGTACAAACAAGTCCAGGACAACCAGTAAATCCAGATTACGAATATTCTCGTGCTGCAAATCCAACACGTTCCGCATTAGAAAATGCATTAGCAAGTATTGAAAACGGAGCTCGCGGATTAGCATTTTCATCAGGTTTAGCTGCTACAGATTGTTTATTGAGATTGTTCAAAGCAGGTGATGAAATCATCGCAATGGACGATTTATATGGCGGAACATACCGTTTATTTACAAGATTGTACAAAGATTCAGGCATAAAATTTCACTTCGTTGACATGAATGATTTGGAGAAATTCCAATCTTTAATCAATGAAAACACCAAATTGGTTTGGGCAGAAACACCAACCAATCCGTTAATGAAATTAGCAGATATTGCAGAAATCGCGAAAATCACTAAAGAGAAAAAAATTCTTTTTGCAGTAGACAATACGTTTGCAACACCTTATTTGCAAAAGCCATTAGATTTAGGTGCAGATATTGTAATGCATTCGGCTACAAAATACCTTGGCGGACATTCTGATGTTATTGCTGGAGCATTAATTATGAAAGATGCAGCTCTTGGAGACGAATTACATTTCAAGCAATTCGCTACTGGTGCAACACTTGGACCAATGGACAGTTTCTTGGTTTTAAGAGGAATTAAAACGTTGCATTTACGTGTGCAAAGACATTGCGAAAACGGAATGAAAGTTGCTGAATTTTTAGACAATCATCCTTTGGTAGAACGAGTTTATTATCCAGGTTTACCAAGTCATCCGTTTCATGATATTGCGAAAAAGCAAATGAGTGGTTTCGGTGGAATGGTTTCATTCACATTCAAATCAGGCCTAAAAGCAGACGCTATTAAATTCCTAGAAAATCTAAAAGTTTTTACATTGGCAGAATCTTTAGGTGGAGTTGAATCTTTAGCCAATCATCCAGCATTAATGACACACGCATCTATTCCAGAAGATAAACGTCTAGAAGTTGGAATTACGGATGATTTAGTGAGGTTAAGCGTAGGTATTGAAGATATTGAAGATTTACTTTCAGATATTGAACAAGCACTAAAATAAACATAAAAAAACCCGATTCAAAATTAATGAATCGGGTTTTTTTATGTTTATTTTT
>JAIEMH010000116.1 GCA_019752245.1 Flavobacteriaceae bacterium | reverse complement strand
CTCTTCACAATTCAGAATGAATTCTAATAAGTATTGTCTGACTGATGACGCGCACTTTTCTACCAACTTAAATTTTAAGGGCGTGCTCTCTCAAATGACAAGTAAAATTTCATCTATTTTTTTGAAATAACTTTTTACCAACAATTCGTCGTCTGGATTGTGCTCTGCATTTCTAATTATGGGATGAATTTCGGTTTCAATGTAGTTCTGAATTTGTTGCTCGGTATCTGCTTTTAAAGGCAATTCTACTTCGGCAGCAAATGATTCTAATTCAAACTTTCGTTGTTCTAAAAGCACTAAATTAGATTTGGCGTTTAGGTTGTCTATTATGGTTATTAGTGTCGTTAATTGCTTTCTTAAATCTTCTTTTACGGTGTTGTTTCTGTGTTCAGATGATCCTTTTATGTCCATTTCTCCAAACAGTGGGAAGACTTCTTTAAAGGAGATTTCTTTGAAATTGTATTCTTTTTGATTGCTAAAGGTTTGAATGTATTTTTGCGATTCTTTTCGGAATTTCCAATAAACACTAGAGTGAATTGTGGTATATTCTTTTTGGATAATGGCTTCAATTTGATTTTCAAAATCGGAATTGTATCGGGTAATTGTATCGATAAAATACGGAACAATTAGATCTAATTTGTTGGCATTTACTGAGTTTAAAACGTTGATTTCTGAAGATGCCAATTCTACAATTCCCATTAATTTGGCATCGTTTACTATGGGATAAAAAATACAACTATTAATGTTTTGTTTTAGTAAATGCGTTCCCAATGCTTTGTATTCCTCCTGTTCTAAAAACTGTTCCATGTTTGAAATTGCGAATACTTTTTTATCTACAATTAAGGTTTTATAAAAGCATTTTATAAGGTCATTTTTACAAGCAATATCTTCATTTTGTGCTAGTATAAAACTTGGAATTTTTTTAGATTCAAATGGAGTATGCACTAATTTTTGATCTAATTCGTCAAAGATGGTAAACCCAATTTTTAAATCAGGTATTTTAAAAATGGAGCGAAATGTGGTTTCAAAATTTTTATGTTCACTTTTTTCAACATCCGATTTCAGTAAATCACTTTTTAGAGTTGAAACAGCACTTTCAATTGTAGCATCAAATAATTGTACTATTCCAAACCCTTTAAAAATCCAACTTTCTTGCGGAAACTTTTCTTTCCAAAGCGTGATGTTGTCGTAATTGTTTCGCAACAACGCAAAGTCCTCTTCTGTAAGTGATTGGTTTTTGTTTGAAGGTAAAATTTCTAAAAAATCGCCATTGTATAAAATACGGTAATGCTTAATAATTCCGTTTGCATCTGGGATATCATAAAATAAAGGAATATTTAAATCAAAATTTTGACCATAATAGACATTTAAAATCATGCAACAACTCATAATGTAGAATTGGTCTTCATCAAAATCTCTAAAATTGGTGTCAAACGTAGTTCCGGCTTCCTTTAAAATCTTTTTAAATCGCTCGGTATAATTGAAAGTAAAATCTTGAAACGGAATGGTAACCGCTTTTATCTCGTTGTGCGTTAATGCAGTCGGAAATAAATCGGACAATAAATATTTTATTAATTCTTCGTTTTTATGAATTAAATTTAAATCTTCAATACCCGTTTTAAATTCGGGAATGGTTTCAATTTGTTCCAGTAAAGCCTTAGCATAATTGGATCTATAATCAATGTCTGACTTTGCAATTTCTTCTAAACTCTCAATTAGTTTATGAAAGGTAATTTGAATTTTAAACGGACTGTATTTGAACATAACAATCATTATTTTTATGTTATGCAAAAGTACTATTAATAGAAATAGTTCTTATTTAGATTTTATAAAAATATTAGTTAAATAATTATGATTGCCAAAAAAATACCGCAAATAATGAGTATTTGCGGTACTAATATAAAGTGTGTGTTCTATTTTATTTTTCCATTTACAACTGCAATAGCTGCACCGATACCAGCTCCAAGAAGAATTGAAATAAGAACGTCAATTGCCATGTTTTGATAATTTATAGCCATATTGGAGTACATAAAGAAATTCATGGATAGACTTGTGAACAATCCGATAATTGCTCCAGCTTTAATTCCAGTAATTGGTCTTGTAATTGCTGCCCATTTTGTGAAAATGAAAGACATAAAGAAGCCATAAGTCATACATCCCAAAAATATGAAAGTCAAATTCATATGTTCATTTTGGGGATACACTTCTTTAAATAAAATACCATAAAAAAGCCAACCCAAGAGGAAGTTAACAATTCCGCCGACAATTCCGCCAACAATAAAGTTTTTTACATTCATAATTAGAATAGTTTTATTGGTTAATTAAATAAAAGTACTAAAAATTAAGAATTGTTTATTTCTTTATTATAATAATTGTTAACTATTTAAATATACTGATTGTTGATAATGTGATTGTTATATAAAAAAAGCACCTTTTTTGAAGGTGCTTTATGTTTAAACAGTGTCATAAATCTTATGAAACAAATTGATGTATTTTTCCATCACTACTTTTCGTTTCAACTTCATTGTTGGCGTTAAATGTCCAGCTGGAATCGTCCATAAATCAGGTGTTAGTTCGAATTTTTTGATTTTCTCCCAATTTCCGAATTTTTCATTTAGTGTGTCTACTTCTTGTTGGATTCTATCTTTAACTTTTTGATTGGCAATAATCTCTTCATTGGTTGTTCCGATTTCTATATTATGAATTTTTGCCCATTCTTTTACAAATTCAAAACTTGGTTGAATGAACGCAGCAGGCATTTTTTGGTCGGCACCAATTACCATAATTTGTTCAATGAAACGCGATTGTTTCATGGTGTTTTCTATTAACTGAGGTGCTTTCTTGTAACTGAGGTGTTTTCTAGTAACTAAGGTGTTTTCTAAT
>JAIEMH010000230.1 GCA_019752245.1 Flavobacteriaceae bacterium | reverse complement strand
AAACGCACTTCATCGGATTTTTTTTTAGACATTGAATTTATAAAACACTATTTTTGCAATTACTTTAGTTAAAATAGATAATGTCCAATCGTAAATCGGTTTCACTACAACTTTTATTGAGAAAACTCGCTCGAAGATTTGAAGCGGTTATTTTTCTTTGCAAACAGCTTTTATCTGAAAGAAATTTCATTTATCTGGCTTGTGTGTTGGTCGGAATTTCTTGTGCTTTGGCAGTAATTGTTTTAAAAAGTTTTGCCCACAATGTTTTTGTTTTTGCCAATTATGTAAACGGATTTCTAAAATTTCCGTTCTTTTCGATTCTGTTACCAATTATTGGAATTCTATTAACGGTTTTTGTAATTCGAAGAGTTTTAAATGGTGAATTGGAAAAAGGAAGTTCCAAAATTCTTTATGCAGTTGCTAAAAAAGGCGGAATTATTCCAAAAAAACAAATGTATGCACAAATTATAACAAGTTCATTAACCGTTGGACTTGGTGGTTCTGCAGGATTAGAAAGTCCAATTGTAATTACTGGTGCCGCATTTGGTTCTAACTTTGCTCAAAAATATAAACTTTCGCAAAAAGATAGAATATTATTACTTGCATGTGGCGTTGCAGCTGGAATTGGAGCCGCATTTAACGCACCAATTGCAGGTGTACTTTTTGCCGTTGAAGTAATTCTTACAGATGTATCGATTTCTGCTTTTATTCCCATAATAATTTCTGGTGCAACTGGTGCTTTGGTTTCTAAAGTCATTTTGAGTCAAGATGTACTTTTAAGTTTCAAAAATGTACAAGAATTCAATTATCATAATACTCCTTATTATATTGTTTTAGGAATTCTCGCTGGATTAGTTTCGGTTTATCATGCTAGAAATTTCAGAAAAGTTGAACATTTTTTTGGCAAACTAAAAATTGGAGTTTACAAAAAAGCTTTGTTTGGAGCTAGTATTTTAGCACTATTAATTTTTATTTTTCCGTCACTTTTTGGTGAAGGTTATGAAAGTATTAAAACATTATCTACCTCCAATCCAGAAAATTTATTGAACAATACTTTTCTCGAAGGTTTTAAAAGTAAACAATGGATTTTACTGATTTTTGTTGGAATTATAGTTTTGCTAAAATCGTTCGCAACTGGTTTAACAATTGGCTCTGGAGGAAATGGTGGTAACTTCGCTCCCTCTCTATTCGTTGGTTCGTATTTGGGATTTTTTGTTGCGAAATTTATGGATATTACCAATATCAATTCCCATCTTCCTGTTACAAATTTTGCAATTGTTGGCATGGCCGGAATTTTATCAGGATTGTTTCATGCGCCGTTAACAGCGATATTTCTTATCGGAGAAATTACTGGCGGTTACGATTTAATGGTTCCGTTAATGATGGTTTCGTCTATAAGTTATGCGGTTTCAAAACAATTTGAAAAGCATTCAATGGATGTAAAAGCGCTTGCCGATAAAGGCGAAGTTTTTACCAGCGATAAAGACAAAAATATTCTGCAAAGTATTGATTTTCTTAAACTTGTTAAAACTGATGTCATCTCAATTGCATTAGACAATTCACTTCAAAATTTAGTCGAACATTTATCCACTTCCAACCAGCAATTGATTCCGGTTTTGGATGAAAAAAACAGACTTCTTGGCGTAGTTGATTTTGAACAAATCCGACCAATAATATTCAATCCGTATCGCATAAAATTTACCATGATAAAGGAAGTTTTATCGCAACCCAAAGAAATTATTCTTCATGATGACGGAATGGAAACCATAATGGACAAATTTGAAAATACCGAAGAAACACTGCTTCCAGTTATTAAAAATGGGAAATTCTTTGGATTAATTTCTAAAGTTGAAATTCTAGAGGCTTATCGCGAGAAGTTGAAAGAAATGGTTATTGAATAAAATCTATTTCAAAAATCAAATTCAAAAGTCAATATCAAAAATCAACTTCAAAAATCAATTTCAACTTCAAAAGTCAACCTCAAAAGTCAACTTCAAAAATCAACTTCAAAAGTCAACTTCAAAAGTCAACTTCAAAAGTCAATTGCAAAAGTCAATTGCTTAACTTAAAAACATTTATAAAATAAATTGAAATTGATTTTTGAAGTTGAAATTGATTTTTGAAAAACTTTAATATCGGATAGATTAAAAATTTGCATTATCCGATATTAAGAAATATATTTGTATTGTTATGTGGAACATTGATACAAAATATAGAGAAGAATTACAATCAACATTCGATAGATTGTACGATAAAATGGCTGTTTTAAAAAGAAGCAGACCATTACCAAATATTGCTTTGCAAAAAATAAAAGAATCATTATCTATTGAATGGACTTACAATTCCAATAGTATCGAAGGCAACACATTGACACTTCAAGAAACGCAAATGGTTTTGCAAGAAGGAATTACCGTAAAAGGCAAATCTCTTCGTGAACATTTTGAAGCGAAAAATCACGAAAAAGCCATCAATTATTTATTTTCAATTGTGGATGATAGTTATGAAATTCGTGGCATTGATATTCTTTCTATTCACAGTTTGGTACTCAATATGATCGAAGAAGATTTTGCAGGAAGAATAAGAAATGGTGGTGTTAGAATTTCTGGAGCCAATTTTGTTCCGCCAAATGCCAATAAAGTTTCCGATTTACTTGATGAATTAATCGATTTTGTAACTACCAATCCAATGCATTTAAACGACATTGAATTGGCAACAATCTTTCACCATAAATTTGTTTGGATTCATCCATTCTTTGACGGTAATGGGAGAACAGTTAGATTAGCAATGAACTTAATTTTAATGCGAAAAGGTTTTCCGCCAGCAATTATTTTATCCAATGATAGAAAAAAATATTACGATGCATTAAACCAAGCCAACAATGCAAATTATCAAAAATTGATGCTACTAATGTGTCAAGCACAAGAACGAACCTTAAAT
>JAIEMH010000308.1 GCA_019752245.1 Flavobacteriaceae bacterium | reverse complement strand
TGCAGCATTTACTAAACCAACGCAAAGACAAGCCTTTTCAGTGATTTTGTTTTTTAGTTTAGCATGTTCAGATGATGAAATTTCGTCTTTTTTAGCTTCTAATTCTTCCAATTTAATATCCTGATATTTCTTTGAAGCCATACACAATCCTTGTTCGTCGTGCTCTTTATTCAAAGCTAAAAGTCGTTTCGGACAAGAACTTCCAGCGTTATTTTCGTCAATTCGTTTTTGTTTCCAAAAAGCATTAGAAGTTCCTCTAACTGAATTAAACGGAACGCCAAGCGGAGAAATGTTGCTCAAATAAAAATCGTCTTCTTTTGCATTTGCTAATAAAGTTCGAGTTTCTGCATCAACCGAAGTAGCTTCTGGAACCAATAAAAAAGGCGAACCCCAACCAACAGAATCAATGTTGTAATAATCCAATAGAAATTCATGTTCTTCCGCAGTTCCAATGCCGCCTTGCGCTGTAATTTTTAATTCCATTGGATTTTCTGGAACTGGCATTTCTTTTAATTGCAAAGCTTTCACTAATAAATCATGCGCCGATTGAATCAATTGGTCTCTCTTTTCTTTGAACTCTTTCAAAATCGGTCCGAGTAAAAAACCGTCCGTTGCAAAAGCATGTCCGCCACAATTCAATCCCGATTCAATTCGATATTCCGAAACCCAAAGTCCTTTCTTCGCCAAGAAATTTCCTTGAATCATCGCAGATCGAAAATCACTTACTTTCAAAATAATTTTTTTCTTCAAATTTGAGTTCACATCAGGAAAGAAGTCTTTAAAATGCTCAAAATAACTATACAATCTCGGATTCATTCCTGCAGAAAGAACCACCGACGAAGACAAAATACTATTTGCAAATCCGCGAAGTGCCGCATGTGCATCATTAAATTCTACTGGTAATTGTTCATTTTTGTTGTAATTGTCTTTATCAACTTTGGTCATGATATTCACATCAATAGCACCAGCAAATAAATTGTCTTCCAAGTAGTTTTTAATAGTTTCTTTTGCCGTAATTCCTTCATCAATAAAATGTTGCAATCCTTTTTTTAAACTAGACTTGTTGGGCAACATTGCAATGTAATTCTCTAATGAAGATTTGCTTTCTGCTAATTCGTTTTTAAAATTCTCAAGCTTTTTAGATACAATTGTATCTACCAAGTTTAAATAATGCGTAATTCGTTCGGCTCTATAATCGTGAAATTTTTGAGTAATTTCTTGATACGGAATGCTAAATTTTTCGCTGTAAAAAGATCTCATTTTTTCGATAACTTCATCATCTGTTATAGAAACAACCGATGAAATTCCGTAATGTGCCACACGAATCGGACTATCAATGGTGTAAGCCAGTCCCATTACTGGAATGTGAAAAGTATGTGAAGGTTTATTGATCATGCTGTAATTTTTAAAAATAAATAATCGTCAAAGTTGCTGGTTTTAGCTCGCATAAAAGATGACAATTATCATATTGAGATTTTGAATTCTTTGGTTAAAAAATACTTTCAAAAATTTATGATAAACACTAACTTTGTACTTTCAAATTTGAAGCTACAATAATGACAAAACAAGAAATCATAACTACTTTCGATCCTTCACAACCAGGATTAGCCGATGCAACTATTTTCGGATTACCATTTTCATCAGAACAATCAGAAATAATTATAATTCCTGTTCCATGGGAAGTAACCGTGAGTTATGGTGCTGGTGCGTCAGAAGGTCCAGAAGCCATTCTTGATGCTTCTTTTCAAGTTGATTTAAACCACCAAGATTTTCCAGAATTGTGGAAACTCGGAATGTACTACGCCGAAATTCCCGAAACTTGGAAAACCAATTCTGATAAATACAAAGCATTGGCGCAACCTATTATAGAAGCTTTAGAAGATGGTCAAGATGTAAACCAAATTCCAGCCTTGAAAGCCGATTTAGATACAATAAATACCGTTTGTCGCGATTTGCACACACAAGTAAAAGAAACCGTTTTACACTGGATGAACCAAGGTAAGAAAGTAGTTTTACTTGGTGGCGATCATTCAACACCGCTTGGTTACTATGAAGCGTTGGCAACAAAACATGATAATTTCGGAATTTTGCATCTTGATGCTCACATGGATTTGCGAATTGCCTACGAGGGTTTTACTTATTCGCACGCGTCAATTATGTACAATGCTTTGCAAATTTCTCAGATTTCCAAAATCGTTCAAGTAGGAATTCGTGATTTCTGCGAGCAAGAAGTAGATGTTGTAAATGAAGAAAAAGGAAGAGTTTTAGTGCACACCGATTCCGATTTGAAAAAAGAAACCTTTGAAGGCAAAACTTGGGCAGAACAATGCGACGCAATTATCGCTTCGTTGCCACAAAAAGTATGCGTTTCATTTGATATTGACGGAATGTATCCATGGTATTGTCCAAATACAGGAACACCAGTTCCAGGCGGATTTTCATTCGAGCAAGCAACCTATTTGTTCAATAAACTAGCCGAAAGCGGTAAAGAAATCATCGGTTTCGATTTAGTAGAAGTTGCTCCTGGAGAAAACGACGATTGGGATGGAAACGTTGGAGCAAGAATGTTGTTTCACATGTGTGGTGTTTTAGCTAAAAATAATGGTTTAAATACAGGAACAAAAATCAATTTTCCAAGATAATAGTTCAATTTTATATTTTAGAAGCGAATGGCTTGGGATTTGTCAGTAATCCATTTTCCTGCTTTCCGTTACAATAAAAAAAGCTTTCAAACAATGAAAGCTTTTTTTATTTTCTCTTCAATCAGGGCTAGATATTAAAGGTATTGAATATTTGGTTTGCATTTTTAGGAATTTAATTATGATATGATTAATTTAATATTTTTTTATTCATCTTTATTCAAAATCTACAACTAATGAGTCAAGTAAGATACCCCTCCAACAATGAAAGAAATTATATTGAGTAAAAATTATACTAT
>JAIEMH010000321.1 GCA_019752245.1 Flavobacteriaceae bacterium | reverse complement strand
TAGTTTTTAAAAAATCTAAACACATAGATACATAGAAAAAAAAGAAGTAGATAGACTAATTCTTGGTTCACAGCGCTCTGTTAACTAAAGTAAGGTGAAACGCCTTTTATAAAGTTTGAAATCTATATTTCTATGTGTTGAAAAAATAAAACAATCACAATTTGTTAATCCAATAAATAACAAACAATCATTATGTTACAAAAATTTATTGACAGGCCAGTACTGTCAACAGTCATCGCTATACTTATAGTTATCCTAGGAGTTATAGGTTTAACGTCACTTCCGCTGCAACAATTTCCAGATATTGCGCCACCAGCAGTTCAAGTGGTTGCACTTTATCCTGGAGCCAATGCCGAAACCGTTTTACGTTCGGTTGCTCCATCCTTAGAAGAAGCAATTAATGGTGTAGAGAACATGAGTTATATGAGTTCTACAGCCAGTAACGACGGTTCTTTGGTGATTACAGTCAACTTTAAATTGGGCACCAATCCTGATCAAGCGGCTGTAAATGTTCAGAATAGAGTTTCCCAAGCCACGAGTCAGTTACCAGCCGAGGTAGTTCAAGCCGGCATTTCTACTACCAAACAGCAAAATAGTTTGTTGATGGTAGTCGATTTACTATCGGAAAACGAAAAACAATACGATCAAACGTTCCTTGCCAATTATGCTCAAATTAATTTAATTCCCGATTTAAAAAGAATTCCCGGAGTGGGTCAAGCCTTAATTTTTGGAGGAAGCAAGGATTACTCACTTCGTGTGTGGTTGAACCCTGCAAAAATGGCCAGTTACAACCTGACACCAAAAGAAGTTATGGGTGCCATTCAAGATAAAAATTTGGAAGCTGCACCTGGAAGATTTGGAGAAAGCAGTAATGAAGCCTTTGAATATGTCTTGAAATATAAAGGAAAATTAAACAAACCCGAAGAATATGAAAACATTGTAATTCACTCCAATTCGGATGGTTCTGTGTTGCGTTTGAAAGACGTTGCTCGGATAGAATTGGGTTCGTACACCTATTCTAGCAGCACACGAATTGACGGAAAGGCAGGTTTGAATATAGCGATTTATCAATTACCAGGTTCTAATTCTAGTGATGTTCAAATTGCCATTAAAGAAATGATGAACAAAGCCTCTAAGGATTTTCCAAAAGATGTAAAGCATTTAATTCTTTACAATACGAAAGACTCTTTAGACTTGTCAATTGCGCAAGTAAAATCTACATTAATTGAAGCTTTTATTCTGGTATTTATTGTGGTATTCTTATTTCTTCAGGATTTTAGAGCGACATTAATTCCGGCTATTGCTGTTCCTGTTTCCATTTTGGGTACGTTCTTTTTCATGCAAGTCTTTGGCTTTTCTGTAAACCTATTAACGCTTTTCGCTTTGGTGCTTGCCATTGGGATTGTTGTGGATGATGCTATTGTTGTTGTTGAGGCAGTTCACGAGAAAATGCACAGCAAGAAGTTGTCTGCCAAAGCGGCTACAACCTCGGCGATGAGCGAAATAACTGGCGCCATTATCTCGATAACTTTGGTCATGTCGGCGGTATTTCTTCCGGTAGGATTTATGCAAGGATCGACAGGTGTTTTTTACAGACAATTTGCTTTTACACTTGCTATTGCCATTGTTATTTCGGCTGTTAATGCTTTAACATTGAGTCCAGCTTTAGCGGCTTTATTCTTAAAAGATGTTCCGCATGATGCACATGGAGCACCAGAACAACCTAAAAACTTTAAAGAAAAATTCTTTGTTGGTTTCAACACCGGATTTGATAAATTAACTACTAAGTATGTAAAAAGTCTTCAGTTTTTAATCAAAAATAAATGGGTAAGTCTTGGTGGATTGGCTGTTGTTGTTTTAGCTACTTTTTATTTGGTAAAAACCACGCCAACAGGATTCATACCGTCAGAAGATCAAGGTTTTATTGCTATTTCAATGTCGATGCCAGCAGGCGCTTCCTTAGAACGCACTAAGAGTACAATGACCGAAGTAGAAAAAACATTGGGAACCTTGCCTTCGCAAAAAACGTTGAACATACTTTCAGGATTCAATTTGCTTACACAATCTAGTAGTCCGTCTGCTGGTGTGGTTTTTATATTGCTGAAACCTGCCAAAGAACGCGGTGAACTTAAAGATATCAATGACATTATGAATGATGTTAGAGGCAGGTTGAGCAACATTAAAGGTGCTAATTTCTTTGTATTTACTTTTCCAACTGTTCCTGGATTTAACAATGTGGACGGTTTGGATATTGTGCTGAAAGATAAAACAGGCGGAAGCATAAGTAAGTTTAGCGGTATTAGTACACGGTTTATTGGTGCATTGATGCAACGTCCCGAAATTGCTGTCGCGTTTACAAGTTTCAAAGCTGATTATCCACAATTGGAAATGGAAGTTGATGATGTTAAAGCGGAACAGCTTGGTGTAAATGTTAGGGATATACTTCAAACGATGCAGGCTTATTTTGGTAGTTCACAAGCGTCTGATTTCAATCGATTTGGAAAGTATTACCGAGTTGTGGTTCAAGCCGAAGCCGATGCAAGAAACAAACCTGAAACATTAAATGGTGTTTTTGTAAAAAACCGTCAAGGTGAGATGGTTCCGGTATCGACTTTAGTAAAATTGAAACCTATTTTAGGTTCGGAAACCGCTTCGCGATACAACCTTTTTAATTCGATTAGTGTCAATGCCATTGCCAAACCTGGTTTTAGTTCAGGCGCTGCAATTAAGGCCGTGCAAGAAGTTGCCGAAACGCAATTGCCTAAAGGCTATACTATTGAATTTTCAGGTTTAACGAAAGAAGAGATTACTTCGTCTGGACAATCGGCTGTGATCTTTGGATTGAGTTTGTTGTTTGTGTTCTTCTTATTGGCAGCGCAATATGAAAGTTACATACTTCCAGCAGCTGTAATTTTATCGATACCTACAGGAATATTTGGAGTAT
>JAIEMH010000313.1 GCA_019752245.1 Flavobacteriaceae bacterium | reverse complement strand
TATTGTATGCACTATCTACTGAGTACTAAAAGTAGAAATCTTTGTGTAAACTGCAGGAAGAAAAAGCCTCATTGGATCCATAATTTAAATCTATGAACGATAAAGTCTACTGCGAAAGATTAATAGAAGGAATATTTAAACGTCCAATCACACAAATGAACAAAGATCAAGCTCTTGTTCCGTCTAAGTGTCAAGTACTTTTTAATAAAGTTGGAACCGCACCTGGAATGTGGATGAAAAAAGAAAATACAGTATTTATTTCATTACCTGGAGTTCCTTATGAAATGAAGTATTTAGTAGAAAATGAAATAATTCCTAAAGTAGTACGAGAATACAAAAGACCATATATTTTACATAAAACAATTTTAACTTACGGACAGGGAGAAAGTCTTGTTGCTGAACGAATTGAAGATTGGGAAAACAATCTTCCAAACTTTATTAAATTAGCATATTTGCCTGCGCCAGGAAGAGTAAGATTAAGGTTAACTGCTCGAGGAACTGAGAAAGAAATTCTAGAAAAAGCAATAGATGATCACGTAGTTTCATTGACTAAAATAATTGGAGATATCATTGTAGGTTTTGATGAAGACGAAACAATCGAAGTTGTTTTAGGACGATTATTAACCCAACAGCAAAAAACCATTTCCACTGCCGAAAGTTGTACAGGAGGAAAAATCGCACAATTTTTTACATCTGTTCCAGGAGCTTCTAGTTATTTTAGAGGAAGTGTAGTGTCTTATGCAACAGATACTAAGGTTTCAATTTTGGGAGTTTCTCAGAAAACAATTGATCAGAATTCTGTGGTAAGCAGTCAAGTTGCTTCGGAAATGGCAATCGGAATTCAAAAATTGATGAAAACCGACTATGCAATTGCCACAACTGGTAACGCTGGACCATCAAAAGGAGACACAGAGGCAGCAATTGGAACTGTTTTTATAGCTTTAGCAACACCAAGTAGAGTTATTGTTGAAGAATTTAATTTTGGTCAACCACGTGAAAAAGTGATAGATAGGGCTGTAAATAAAGCATTTGAAATGATTCAGAAAGAAATTTTAAAAAATCTCTAATATTTTTTTGTGTATAAGGTTTCTTTTTTGTTTCTTTGCACCCTCGATTTGAATAACGATAAAAGATAAGCATAATGTCAAGAGTTTGTGACCTTACAGGTAAAAGAGCGATGGTAGGAAATAATGTTTCTCACGCAATGAACAAAACTAAGAGAAAATTTTCTGTAAACTTAGTTAAAAAACGTTTCTATCTTGCTGAAGAAGACAGATGGGTTACTTTAAGAGTAGCTGCTTCTACAATTAAAACAATCAATAAAAATGGATTAGCTGCTGTGTTGAAAACTGCAAAAGCTAACGGATTTATTAAATAATTCCTTATCCAATAAAAATAAAGCAAGATGGCAAAGAAAGGTAATAGAATACAAGTGATTTTAGAATGTACAGAGCACAAAGGAACTGGTCTTCCAGGAACTTCTCGTTACATCACAAATAAAAACAAAAAAAATACTCCAGACAGATTAGAGATTAAAAAATTTAATCCAATCTTGAAGAGAATGACTGTTCATAAAGAAATTAAATAATTAGAGATTTTAAAATGTCTCAAATGGTAACATTTGAAGATTTTTTTAAATTAAAATACACATTTTAATCATGGCAAAGAAAACCGTTGCAACGTTACAAACATCTTCTAAGAGATTGACTAAAGCTATCAAGATGATAAAATCTCCTAAAACAGGTGCATATACTTTCGTAGAAAGCATTATGACTCCAGAAGAAGTGGATACTTTCTTACAAAAGAAATAATTCCATAATTGATATATATCAAAGCTACTTTCTTACGAAAGTAGCTTTTTTATTTTTATATTTGTACCTAATTAGTACGTTTTAAGTAGTTAGGATAATTTCTGATTTCTTAATTCATAAATCCGAATAAAAAGATGAGTTTTTTTAAAAGAATATTTTCATCAGAAAAGAAAGAGACGTTAGATAAAGGTTTAGAGAAAACAAAAACTTCTTTTTTTTCTAAACTTACAAAAGCAATTGCTGGAAAATCTAAAGTCGATGACGAGGTATTAGATAATCTAGAAGAGATTTTAGTTTCATCTGATGTAGGTGTAGAAACCACATTGAAAATTATTAAACGTATTGAAGAAAGAGTTTCTAATGATAAATATCTTGGAACTGACGAATTAAATCAAATTCTAAGAGAAGAAATTTCTGGACTTTTATCTGAAACTAAATCAGGTGAAGAGTCTGAATTTAAAATACCTGCCAACAAAAAACCTTATGTGATTATGGTTGTTGGTGTTAATGGCGTTGGAAAAACAACTACCATTGGAAAATTAGCCTATCAATTTAAAAAATCTGGATATAAAGTTGTTCTTGGTGCTGCTGATACTTTCCGTGCTGCTGCTATAGATCAATTGCAAATTTGGGCAGACAGAGTAGGAGTTTCAATTGTGAAGCAACAAATGGGAAGCGATCCTGCATCTGTAGCTTTTGATACTTTACAAAGTGCTGTTGCACAAAATGCTGATGTTGTAATTATTGATACTGCAGGACGTTTACATAATAAAGTGGGTTTGATGAGTGAATTATCAAAAGTAAAACGTGTTATGCAAAAAGTTACAGAAGATGCGCCTCATGATGTTCTTTTAGTACTTGATGGATCAACTGGACAAAATGCTTTTGAACAAGCTAAACAATTTACTGCTGCTACAGAAGTTTCTTGCTTAGCAGTTACTAAATTAGATGGAACGGCAAAAGGTGGTGTAGTAATTGGAATATCAGACCAATTCCAAATTCCAGTAAAATATATTGGTGTTGGTGAAGGTATTGAAGACTTGCAGGTGTTTAATAAATACGAATTTGTAGATAGTTTCTTTAAATAATAGTCGATTCTATATATGACAACTAAAAAATTAAATTTTATACATGAATAAATTT
>JAIEMH010000410.1 GCA_019752245.1 Flavobacteriaceae bacterium | reverse complement strand
TAGTTTATAGAATTGCTTTTGGAATTTTAGTAATAGTTTACTCTTTCTTTAGGTTTTTTCGTTATTTCAATAACAACAATGAAAATGAATAAAAAAATTAAAATTCTGCTTATTTTTTCAGTTCTAATTTTAGTTATTGCGTATGCTTGCAATAAGAAAAACAATGAACCAAACTCAGATACCATTCTTGAAGGTAAAACCGAAATATTGGTTGATGAAACCTTATTGCCAATTGTAGAAGATCAAGCAATAGTTTTTGAAAGTCAATATAAAGCTAAATTAACATTAATACCAAAATCTGAAAAAGAAAGTGTTATTGCTTTGTCTAAACAAGAAGCCAGAGTAATTGTTCTTTCAAGAGAATTAAACAAAGAGGAAAAATCTATTTTTAATCAAAAAAAAATTATTCCTAAGACAACGCCTTTTGCTATTGATGCAATAGCTTTTATAAGAAATAAAAAATCTAATGATACATTAATTGATCTTAAGCAAGTAATAGATTATTTAAAAGGTTCAAAAAATGGAATTAAAGGATTGGTTTTTGATAATCCCAATTCAAGTTCTGTTAGGTATTTGTGTCAACTAGCAGGAATTAAATCTTTACCAGAAGAAGGTGTTTTTTCATTTAATACTAACGATGAAGTAATAAAACATATAGCTCAAAATGAAGGTTTAATTGGTATAGTTGGTTTAAACTGGTTGTCTCAGCCAAAAGAAGCAATGAAACAATTTGTTGATAACGTTACTATTCTTAGTGTTAAAGGAAATGGTAAAGACTATGTTTACCCATCACAAGAAACAGTAGGTACAAGAGAATATCCTTTGGCACGTGTTTTGTATATTATCAATTGTCAGGGATACGACGGATTAGGAATGGGGTTTGCGTCATTCATAGCTGGAGAAATTGGACAACGAATAATTTTACAATCTGGCCTTGCTCCAATAAGAGAGCCAAGTAGAGATATTAGAATTAGAAATCAAATAGAAACAAAGAAATAAATTATATTAAGATGAGCAAATTTAAAATTTTTAGTATTGCTTTTTTAGCCTCTGCGGCGGTTACTCAAGCACAAGATTTGGATCAAGCCAAGAAGGCAATTGATGCAGAACAGTACGAAAAAGCTAAGTCAATGTTGAAGGGAATTATCCAATCAAAAAGTAATGGTAAGGCATCATTTCTTTTGGGGAATATCTATTTAACTCAAAGTATAGAAGATTCAGCTAAAATATCTTTTGATAAAGGTTTAGCATCAGGTGATGGGGCAAAATTTAATTCTATTGGTTTAGGTCAAATGGATTTGAATAAAGGTGATGTTGCTGGAGCCAAAGCTAAATTTGATTTAGCAATTAAAGATGTTAAGAAGAAAGATGTTGAAGAATATATTTATGTAGCTAAAGCATACATGAATGCTGAAAAGCCTGATTATAAAAGCGCAATTGCAGTTTTAGAAAAAGCTAAAGCAGCTAATCCTAATGATGCTCAAGTTCAATTAGCGTTGGGTGATGCATATTATGGAGATAAAAATCAAAATGAAGCTTATGCAGCTTATAGAAATGCTTATGCAGCGGATAGTTCTTTGATCAGAGCAAAAATGCAATTAGGTGTTTTATTAAAAGGAGCTAAAGCATATAATGAAGCTATAAAAGCTTATGATGAAGTTTTAGGTTTAAACCCGAATTATGGTCCGGTTCATAGAGAATTGGCAGAAACCTATTATTTGTGGGCTAATAATAAACCATCAACTTATACAGAGAACATGAAAAAAGCCTTGAGTAGTTATGAAAAATACTTAAGTCTTACTGATTATTCTTTGCCTTCTCGTATGCGTCATGCTGACTTCTTAATCTTGGCTAAAGATTATGTTGCACTTGAAGCAGAAGCAAAAGAAATGGAAAAATTAGACAATGTTAATCCTCGTATCTTACGTTATTTAGGTTATTCTGCTTATGAAAACGGAAATGCAGATGCTGCGATAAAGGCGTTAAATGAGTTTATAAACAAAGGAACTAATAAGATAATTGCTGGTGATTACTACTACCTTGGGTTGTCAATGATTAAAAAAGCTATTGGTGCTGATGGTAAAACTGTTGATGCTGCATTATTAAATTCTGGAACTACAGAAGTTAAAAAAGCAGTAACTATGGAGCCAACTTTGGCTAATTTATTGAACGAAATTGCTAAAAAATATTTCACTCAAAAAAATTATGATGTTGCAGGATCATTATTTGAAATTGCAATTACTAATTCAAGTTCTAAAAACTTTCTTGAAGATAGCATCTATTATGGACTTTCAGTATATACTATCAATAGAGGTAAAGATGCTAAAACAATTGATAATGTAGCATTAGATAAAGCAGATAAAGCTATTGACAATGTTATAGTAGCAACACCAAACTATCAAGAAGCTTACTTGTATAAAGCAAGAATAAATAGTTCTTTGGAAAAAGATGAAATAATGGCAGCTAATTATCAAAAATATATTGATATTGTTTCTGCTAAAGGTGAAGAAGAAATTACTAAGAGTAAAGCAAAGCTTACTGAATCGTATAATAATATAGCTTCGTTCTATGCTAATACTGATAAGACAAAAGCTAAAGAATATTTCAATAAAACATTAGCATTAGATGCAACAAATAATTTTGCATTAGAGTCTTTAAAGATTTTAAAATAAATTATAAATAGTAAATCATTTTAAAAAATCGTCTATGAAATTAGGCGATTTTTTTTGGTTAAATGTTAAAGTTTTGTAAGAAATTTTAGCGTTTAATAATAAATTTAGTAATTCGCAGTTATTATTGAATCTTAATTAAAAAGCTCTTTTTATGCCTAAATTTTATTTTACGTTTTTTCTAATTTTTATTTGTTCTTTGGCTTCTGCTCAAAATTCAGTTACACTAAAAGGTAAAGTCATTGAAGAAACAACAAAACTACCAATAGAATCGGCAACAGTTTACTTATCGGCAGTAAA
>JAIEMH010000238.1 GCA_019752245.1 Flavobacteriaceae bacterium | reverse complement strand
CTTTTTCCCTGACTGCTTCCGTGAAAAATTTTACTTTTCGTCCTAACTTACGCAGTAGGTCTAATGACGCCTATGCAAAAACACAAAAAAAAATTAATCCTAAAGAAGGAGAGGAATTAAAAAAATTAGTGGTAGTTTCTTTGACAAAATCCCATCTCAATCAGAAGTTATTATTCTTTCAAGAGTTCTGCACGATTGGAACAATGAAAAAGCAGGCCTAATTTTAAAAAATTGTTATGACGCTTTACCTACAGGTGGGACTATATATATAATTGAAAATTTGGCAGAAAAAATAAATGATATTTTTCTGTTATCTTTAAGTATGTCTGCAATTTGTGAAAGCCATGAAAGAACGCAAGCAGAATATCAAAAAATTATTTCCGATGCTAACTTTGAAGTAGAAACTATTCTTCAACTAAATAACCTTCAATATATAATTAAAGCTATAAAATGAAAGATATATACGTATTAGGTCTACACGGCTTTTCAGCACATAGTAACCGTACAATGCATAATTCTGGTGTTGCTTTACTAAAAAATGGAGAAATAATTTTTGCTTCTGATGAAGAACGCTTTACAAGAATAAAAAATGACGGCGTTTTCCCTTTCAAAGCATTAGAAGCTATGTATAAAGAAACAGGGATTTCTCCAGAAAACATTTCTTATGTTGCAATGCCGGATAGAAAGTCATTTTGGCAATTACGAAAAATAATAAAATATACTGTAAAAACGTACTTTGAAACAGGAGTATTTGCCTCAAATTATCTAATTGAAAGTTTTAAGAGAACATTACAAATCAAACGTATTGTACCAGATAATTTAAGTCATTGTAAATTGATTTTTGTTGAACATCATTTAGCACACGCAGCTTCAACGTATTATTCTGCTCCTTGGGATAAAGCTACTATTATATCAGTTGACGGTTCAGGAGATTTTTCAATGTCAGGAATTGTGGGGATTGGTCAAGGAAAAAATATAGAAATAAAAAGAAGATTAAACGGTTACTACTCACCAGGAATATATTATATGATAATAACCGAAATACTTGGTTTTATAAGTGGAAGACACGAAGGAAAAGTAACAGGTTTAGCTGCATTTGGAAAACCAAATTTTGAACTTCAAAAACACTTTGAAATATTTTTACAGTATAAAAAAAATAAACTTGATTTTTTCTCAAAAAACATACCATTTGAAATAAATGACTATATTTCTAAGCATTGGGTAAATGAATACAACCCTGAAACGGGAACTGATTCTGTTGCAGAACAAGACTATAAAAAAAATAAAAAACAACAATTAGCAACTTTTAGAATTCCTTTAACCAATCATTCAAAAGAAGACATTGCATACGCAGCTCAAAATAGACTGGAAGAAGTTGTAGTAGAACACGTTAATGCTGTAGTTTCAAAAACAGGAATTAAAAATATTTGTCTTGCTGGTGGAATATTTGCAAATGTTAAACTTAACCAAAAGATAAAAGAACTTCAAAATGTAAATAATTTATTTGTCTATCCTGCTATGAACGATTCTGGTCTTTCAGTAGGTGCAGCATTACACGTACATCACAATGTTTTAAAAAATGAATTTAAGGGTAAATTACCAACCAACATGTATTTAGGTTCAGATTTCTCAGATGACCATGAAACAGAGAAATTTTTAAAAGACAGAAACATTCAATTCGACCAATTTGATAACATAGAATTAAAAATTGCAGAAGATTTAAAATCTAATAAAATTGTTGCTCATTTCTTTGGAAGATCAGAATACGGTCCTAGAGCTTTAGGAAACAGATCAATTTTTGCTCCAGCAACAAACTTTAGTATTAATGAATCACTAAATAAAAAATTAAACCGAACAGAATTTATGCCTTTTGCACCAATTATTCTTTTTGAAGATGCAAATGAAATGCTTGTTAATTGGAACGAAAATGATCATAATTCAATGTTTATGACAATAACTTACAAGGTAACTGAAAGAATGAAAGAAATCGCACCTGCTGTTGTTCATATTGACGGAACTGCAAGACCACAAATTATTAAATCATCAGATAATGAAAGAGTGTATAAAATTCTAAAAGAATACAAGAAAATAACTGGTATTCCTATACTAATCAATACTAGTTTTAATTTACATGAAGAGCCAATTGTTAATACACCCAACGAAGCATTAAGAGTATTAACACAAAAAGCTGTGGACATTTTGGTAATTAATAATTTATATATAAAAAAATCATGAATTGGAAAGATATAAAAACATCTACAGACAACACATACTTCGTAATAAATAACAAACCAGTTTTTGACAAACAATATATAGAAGTTTTAAAATTTCACGAACCAGGAATAGCTCCAGTAAAGGACGAAACAGGAAGTTACCATATTACTGTTTTAGGTAATGAGTTGTACAAGGAAAGATACAGCAGAACATTTGGGTTTTATTGCAATAGAGCTGCTGTAATTGATAATAATGGTTGGTTTCATATTGATGAATTTGGTAAAAGAGTCTATTCCGAATCATACAAATGGACTGGTAATTTTCAAGAAAACCTTTGCACAGTTAGAGATAAAAACAACAATTACTTTTATATCGACCTTAATGGCGAACGATTAAATGATCAAAACTATGGTTATTGTGGAGACTTTAAAGATGGTATCGCTTGCGTCAAAACAAAAAGTGGATTTTACAAGCACATTAATAAAAATGGTGAATTCATAAACGAAAAAGAATTTTTAGATTTAGGCATATTTCATAAAAATTTTGCAACAGCTAAAGATGCAAAAGGTTGGTTTCATATTGATATAAACGGTGAAGAACTTTACAACAATCGCTATTTGATGGTAGAACCTTTTTATAATGGTTTTGCTTTAGTAACTGACTTCAATAATGAAAAATTTATTATTGATGAGAAAGGAAAAAATATAATTATTGTCTGATGTTTGTCTTGAATTTAAAGTACGTTTTTTATTGCTGCATAAAACATTTGCAAGAATTTTCGCAT
>JAIEMH010000177.1 GCA_019752245.1 Flavobacteriaceae bacterium | reverse complement strand
ACTTTATTTTGATAAAAAAAACCTTAGCATCAATAGTTTACCTTTTAATAACTTATATTTACAAAAAATATTAAAAAACAAATCTTTTTCTGATAAAAAAGATTGTATTCCTATTTTTTTTTATTTTTGAGTAATGAAAAATAAATTTTATTTAATTGTAGCTACCTATTTTATAACTACTCTTTTATTGGCCCTTTTTGGCCATTATTTTATTGTAAAACACACTTCTTTAATCAATAAGGAAAATAATTTTTTACTATTAACAACTTTTTTTGTTATAACCTCTCCACTAGCATTTCTTTTTCTTTTAAAACTAAACAATAAAAAAAACTCCAATGATTTGGTATTATTAAAACAAATAAATCAAGAGCTTTATAAATCAAATGAAAAATATGATATAGTATCAAAAGCGACAAGCGATACAATATGGGATTGGGACATTAAAACTGGAGGATTCATTTGGAATAAAGGTATCCAAGGAATATTCGGCTATAAATCACACGAAGTTGGTAATAATTTACAATGGTGGTTTGAAAAAATTCATCCTGAGGATAGTTTAAAAATGTCTGTCAAACTTTATTCTTTTATAGAACAAAAAACAGAAAAGTGGCAAGATTACTATCGATTTTTATGTGCTGACGGAACTTATAAATATGTTTTTGATAGAGGCTTTTTAGTAATGGATGAAAACAGAAATGTTATCCGAATGATTGGAGCCATTCAAGATATTACAAAACAAAAAGAAGAAGAACTAAGATTAAGATTATTAGAAACCGTAATTACTCAAACCAAAGACAGTGTAATTATAGCCGAAGCTGGCGATATCGAAAAAGAAATTCCTAAAATAGTTTTTGTAAACCCAGCTTTTTCAAAAATGACAGGATACAAATCTGAAGAAGTTATCGGTAAGCCGTCAAATGTATTTGTAAGTAAATTTAGCGTTAGAAATAAAATAAAAAAACTATCAGAATCATTAAAGAAAAAAGAAGAGTTTACATTTGAATCCTTAAACAAAAGAAAAAACAAAGATCAATACTGGGTAAATGTTACAATGATTCCAATCACAGATAAAGAAAATCAAGTATCACATTGGATTTCTATACAAAGAGACATTTCAATAGAAAAGCATAGAGAAGAAGAAAGAGAGCAATTAATAAGTGAATTAACACAAAACAATAAAGATTTAAAGCAGTTTTCTTATATAACATCTCACAATTTAAGAGCTCCATTATCAAATTTAACCGGTCTGCTCAATTTAGTAGAAGATATACCTATAGAAAATCACGAATTAAAAGAAATCATAAATGGATTCTCAAAATCTACCGCCCAACTCAATGAAACAATAAATGACTTAGTAAATGTTATTATCATAAAAGATAGCCCATCGATATTAAAAGAAGAATTAGTAATAAAAGACGTATTTGAAAATGTTTTTAACCAATTAAGCTTTTTAATTAGCCTCAAAAAACCAATAATTAAAATGGATTTAAATAGTACCAACGTGGTAAATTTAAATAAATCTTATATGGAAAGTATTTTACTAAATTTAATGACAAATTCTCTAAAATATCTTGAACCCAAAAGACAATTAAAAATTTCAATATCTTGCAAAAAAATAAATTCAGAAACTATTTTAACATTTAAAGACAACGGAATAGGTATAGATTTAGAAAGAAATAAAGACAAAATATTTGGACTATACCAACGCTTTCATGACTATCCCGATAGCAAAGGACTAGGATTATATTTAGTTAAATCTCAAGTAGAATCTATGGGAGGAACAATTAATATCGAAAGTGAAGTTGGAATAGGAACAACATTTACGATTACATTTAAAAACAATTAATGATGCTAAGTAAAATTTTATGTGTAGATGATGACCCAATCACACTAATGTTATGCAAAAAAGTTATGGAAAAAGCTGAGTTTTCAAAAGAAATTGACACAGCTCAGAACGGAGAAGACGCTCTAAAATACTTTGACAACCTTAAAGAAATGCAAAACAACAATACCAAACCAGTTCTACCACAACTCATGTTTTTAGATTTAAACATGCCAATAATGGGAGGATGGGAATTTCTCGATATATTTTCTGATAAAAAATACCATACCTTTTTTCCAGATTTAAAAGTCATTGTTCTTTCATCAACTATTGACCCAAAAGATATTGAAAAATCAAAATCATACTCCATGGTAATCGACTTTTTATCCAAACCAATAACAAAAGAAACCTTAAAATCATACTATAAATCATAAAAAAAAGCTTCCAGTAATGGAAGCTTTATATCTTATAAATTATAAATTATTATAATTTAGCAACGTGCTTAGTTAATTTAGATTTTAAATTAGAAGCTTTGTTATCATGAATGATATTTTTCTTAGCTAATCTATCAATCATTGAGATTACACTAGATAATTTTGATGCTGCATCAGATTTCACAGTAGCTAATCTCAATGCTTTTATAGCATTACGAGTAGTTTTGTGTTGATATCTGTTTAACACTCTTTTCTTTTCGTTACTTCTAATTCTTTTTAAAGCCGACTTATGATTTGCCATTTGTTCTTTTTTTTTAATTGTTATAAACTCCTAGTTAAAAAAGAAAAACCTCCCATAACTTTAAAGTTACTTTAGTTTTAACTAATAAAACAATAACAGAGACACCAATTATTATTCTATAAAACTTATTTACAACTAATTTTGTAGCCCGTAGGGGAATCGAACCCCTCTTACATGGATGAAAACCATGCGTCCTAACCGATAGACGAACGGGCCAATGCCATCCAACACTTGAAAATGTTATCAATAAATATTGAACTTGTAGCCCGTAGGGGAATCGAACCCCTCTTACATGGATGAAAACCATGCGTCCTAACCGATAGACGAACGGGCCATTACATATTTTTGTAATGCGAGTGCAAAAATACAACTATTTTTAATTCACACAATAGTTATATACACTTTTTTTAATATTTTTTTAATATGCCTTTGCAAACAACACTCTACCAG
>JAIEMH010000362.1 GCA_019752245.1 Flavobacteriaceae bacterium | reverse complement strand
AGGAGGAGTTAATACTGGTCATCCACTTCCAGGGAATTATTTAGCAATGGTTTACAAAGGGGGACCTATTGTGCCAGTTTTAATGGGATTGCTTTTGATGGTAATCGTATTTTCTTTCGAACGTTTTGCTGTGATTTCTAAAGCAGCTGGGAAAAATAATTTAGATGGTTTTATGAAAAAAGTACAATCTAAAATCGCTACTGGAAATATTGAAGATGCAATTGATGATTGTGATAAACAACAAGGATCTGTTGCAAATGCAATTAAATCTGCATTGGTAAAATATCAGGATGTTAAGAAAGAAGGATTTAATAGCGAAGAAGCTTCAGAAATGATTCACAAAGAAATCGAAGAAGCAACTACTTTAGAAATGCCAATGTTAGAGAAACACATGACTATTCTTTCTACTTTAGTTTCTTTGGGAACATTAGGTGGATTGTTAGGTACTGTATCTGGTATGATTAAAGCGTTTGGTGCTTTGGCTAGTGCTGGAACTCCTGACCAAGCTGCTCTTGCAACTGGTATCTCTGAGGCACTTATTAACACAGCAACAGGTATTGCAACTTCTGCATTAGCAATTGTAATGTACAACTTCTTTAATTCAAAAATTGATACTTTAACGTATTCTATTGATGAAGCAGGTACTGCAATCGTGAATACTTACAGAAGATTAAGAGGAAGTTTAAAATAATAACTTTTTAACATTGGTTATCAATGTTAAAGAATAATATAAAAAAATAGATGGCAAAAATAAAAATGTCAAAAAATGCTGCGTCTATTGACATGACAGCAATGTGTGATGTCGCTTTCCTTTTGCTTACGTTCTTTATTTTGACCGCTACAGCAAAACAGCCAGAGGCATTGCCAGTAGAAACTCCTGCTTCAACAGTACAAACTAAATTACCAGAAACTGGTTTAGTTACTTTAACTATTGGTAAAGATGGAGATAAAAATAAAGTCTTTTTAGGGATGAAAGACAGAGATTTACGTGCGGCAACTTTAGAGCTTATGGCAGATAAATATCAAATGAAATTTTCTGATGATGATGCTGCTAAATTTGGACTTATTGAAGAGTTTGGTGCTCCAATTCAAGATTTAAAAAGAATCATAGGATTGAGTAATACAGACAGAAATAAGGCTGGAGTTCAAGCAGGAATTCCATTGGATTCATTAGATAATCAATTATTTGATTGGATTTATACAGCTAGACAGGCAAATTCAGAGTTGGATAAAGCTGATGGAAGAGGCGAACTGAAGTTTGCTATAAAAGGTGATGCTAAACAAGAGTATCCTAAAATAAGAAAAATTATGGATATCTTACAAGATCAAGATGTAAATAATTTTAGTTTGGTTACTGGTTTAAGGGCTAAGCCTAAAAATTAGTATTTCACAATTCATAAAATTATACAATTTTAAAAAATATTCAAAATGGCTGAATTAAATACCGGTGACGGTGGAGGCAAAAAAGGCGGTGGCAAAGTAAGAAGTAAAAAACAAAACTCTAAAGTAGATTTAACTGCAATGGTGGATTTGGCTTTCTTATTGATCACTTTCTTTATGTTAACTACGTCGTTATCAAAACCACAGTCTATGAGCTTGGCTATGCCAGCAAAAGATAAACCAAATGATCCAGTACCGCCGAAACCGTTACCTGTTGATCAAAGAAGAACTGTAACATTAATTTTAGGTGAAAATAATAAAATTAAATGGTATCACGGTTTGTTAGATGCTCCAGAAGTTGGAGGTAGTCCTCAAGACGTAGGTTATGGGAAAGATGGGTTAAGAAAGGTTTTATTAGAAAAAGTAAAATCTGTTCCTTTAGTTACAGGAGATTCAAATAAAGGATTGATTGTAATCATAAAACCAACTAAAAAATCTAATTATAGAAATTTAGTTGATGTATTAGATGAAATGGCTATTTGTGATGTAAAAGTCTATGCAATAGTTAATGACTTTTCTCCAGAAGAAAAGAAACTGGAAAACGAAATGTCTAACAAAGTAAATTAAATCAAGATGAAACTAGACCTATTAAATGGAAAATGGTTAGACATTGTTTTTGAAGGACGAAACAAAATATATGGTGCATACGATTTACGTAAGAACAACACTAAAACTAATGTTCGTGCTTTACTAATCGGAGCCTTTATTTTTTCGCTTGCTATAGCTACACCTTTATTGATTAGTTTAATTCCTGAATCATCTGATGATCAGACATTAAATGAAACTATTACTACGGTGAAGTTACCACCAAAAGAAGAATTGCCAAAAGAAGATTTAAAACCACCACCGCCACCACCTCCAAAACAAGACGTAGTGAAGTTTGTTAAGCCTGTTGTTGCTAAAACTGAGGATGTAAGAGAAGATCCACCACCAGTTGAAAAATTGGAAAATAAAAATCTTGGTAAAGAAGATGTAAAAGGTGAACCTAATGCTGATTTAGATCCAGGACCAATTGGTGATGGACCAAAAGCACCAGAAGTTACAGAAGATAATAATATTTATAACTCTGCAGGTATTGAAGTAAAACCAGAATTTCCTGGTGGAATTGCAAAATTTTATAACTTTATCAAAAATAACTACCAAGCACCTGATGAACCAGGATTAAAAGGACAAGTTTTCGTTTCTTTTGTTGTGGAGAAAGATGGTTCTTTAACAGATGTTAAAGTACTTAAAGATGTAGGTTATGGAACAGGAAAAGAAGCTGAAAGAGTTTTGAGAAAATCTCCAAAATGGACACCTGCTGAACAAAATGGAAAAAAAGTAAGATGTTCTTACCAAATTCCTATTAAGATTGAAACTCCAGAAGAGTAATGCTTAAAAGATTTATTTTAAATTACAAGAAGAAATCGCTTAAAGAGCGATTTCTTCTATTTATAGGAATCCTGTTTTTTTTGATTTATTTAAAAGCAAAACTATTGAGGATAAATCTGAAAGTGAAGCATTGTGAAGCACTTTATGCTTCATCTAACGGTATATGATAATAATTAAGAAAAAATCGACTGCGAAAGATATCGAGCCAGCAAATC
>JAIEMH010000256.1 GCA_019752245.1 Flavobacteriaceae bacterium | reverse complement strand
TCATACTGCCACATATGTCAAAAATCAGCACTGAAGATTATGAAAAATCTGGTGGTCCTTTAGGTTGGTACCAGCAACAAGGTTTTTATGTTTATAGGGGTGATAGATTATTGGTTTCAGGAGATTGGTTAGGAATTGAAAAAAAGAGAGAGTATTCGAAACTAGCCAGGATTGCTATTAACTTTCCAAATGCAAATGATTTTGATTGGAACCTTGATATAAAAAAATCAACTGCAACACCACCAATTGAAATAAGAAAAGAATTAGCCAGAATAGCTAAGATGGCTGTAATGAAGTCTGCAAAAATATATAATTGGAGAGGACAAAAAACAGTGTCTTCAGATTATAATAGTCAATCTTTTGAGAGTTTATGGAAAGATGAAACAAACAGAGAAGGAATAAAAAAATATAAAATAAATAAGAAGCACCCAATCATAAAACAATTGCTTGATTCTGAAAAAGAGAATAAGCTTTTTTCAAAAGCTTTAAAACTTATTGAAGAGAATATTCCATTAGAATTGATTTTATACAATCAAAATGAGAATCCATCTTTTCATGAGTTAGAAAGCATTCCTGAAATTCCTAGTGATGATTTAATTCAGTTAGCAGTCGAGTTATATAAAATTTATATTACTCAAGGAATACCAGAAAATTTAGCAAAACAGCAAATAATGAATTCAACTCCATTCAATCTATTTCCATTAATAAATGACTATTTAATATGAACGATATAAAAAACTCGGCTAGATTAATAGCGCATACACTTTTGTCGCATGCAAAACAAAATGAAGAAATTACAGATGAAATAATTTTGAACATTATTGACAGAGTTGAGGCGACATTGGCTTCAGTTGGTCAAACAATTGATAAAAGAGAATTATTTGAAATATTAGTTGCGGATTTCAGTATAGGCAAAGGTTCAATTACAGAAATGAATGGAGATATTACTCCATGGCTCTATTCTAGAAAAGATGATATTAATTGGGAATTGTGGAGTAGATATAAATCTTATATGCACGAAAAAGATCCTTCTTTTCCTATTAATGATTTAGATGATTTTACAGATAAAATATTAGATAAGTGTTATAATCCAAAAGAATCAGGTTCTTGGGATAGAAGAGGTATGGTTGTAGGTCATGTACAATCAGGTAAAACATCAAACTATGTTGGTTTAATTAACAAAGCTACTGATGCTGGTTATAAAGTAATCATTGTTATTGCAGGAACAATAAGCTCATTGAGAAGACAAACTCAAGAACGTATAGACGAAGGTTATATTGGTAAAAGTAGTTCTGCATATATTAATAATTATGGTGAAAATAAAATAATCGGAGTTGGTAAATATAAAGTTGATACTGATATATATTCATTAACATCATCTTTTTACAGAACTGGAGACGAAGGAGATTTTAATCAAGGTATTGCTAATAGATTAAATATTCCAATCGGCAAAAATCCTGTTGTATTTGTAATTAAAAAAAATAAAAGTATTCTCGAAAATTTGATTGATTGGTTTTCAAAAGATTCTAATATTAGAGTTGTGAATGGGCAACCAAAATTATTTGATGTTCCAGCATTGATAATTGATGATGAGGCTGATGCTGCTTCAGTTAATGCAACTAAAGACATAAATGACATCAAAGCCATAAATAAGTTAATTAGAACTTTATTAAATGTATTTGATCAAAACACGTTTGTTGGATATACAGCAACTCCTTATGCTAACTTATTTATTCCACAAGATTTTAATGATGAATTAACTACAGTTGTAAAGGGTAAAACCTACTTTATTGGGGAAGATTTATTTCCTAAAGATTTTATCATAAATATTATAGCACCAAAAAATTATATTGGTGCAGCCAAAATATTTGGTTTAGAAAATCCGATAACTGGAGAAAGTCATGAACCGTTAAATGTATTTAGAGTTATTGATGATTATGATCCTCCATTTTTTAAGACAATAAATAAAAACAATAAGGATGATTTACCTGAATATTTACCTGAAAGTCTTGAAACAGCTTTAAAATCATTCATTCTTACTTGTGCTATTAGAAGATTAAGAGGACATGATAAGAAACATAATTCTATGTTAGTTCATGTTGCATTATATGTTGCATGGATTGATAAAGTTGCTCTTTTAGTCAATGAAAGAATGAAAGATTTTAAAAATTATATTAGCGGTAATGATGCTAAATTCATGAAAGAATTAGAAGAATTATACACTAATGATTTTATTCCTACTACAGAAAATATACTTGAAAATATTGATTATATAGATAACAGAATTGAATTGCATGATTGGGAAAGTGTAAAAGCAGAATTAAAGAAAGCAGCTTCGAAAATTGATGTTCGTGCAGTTCATGGAACTCGTTCAACAACAAACTTAAAATATCACAATATTAATGAAATTGATTATTCAATTCATGAGGAAGGTTTGTCAGTAATAGCTGTTGGAGGTGGTAGATTGGCTAGAGGAATAACTTTAGAAGGATTATCAACTAGTTATTATTTGAGAACAACAAGAATGTATGATTCGTTGATGCAAATGGGTAGATGGTTTGGTTATAGACCTGGTTATGTTGATTTGTGTAGATTATATACAACAGAAACCATTTATAAATGGTTTAACCATATAACCATGGCAACTGAAGAAATGAGATATGATTTTGATGAAATGACCACTCGTAATTTAAAACCAAAAGATTTTACTTTAAAAGTTAGAAATCATCATGGATTATTAGTAATCACAAGTGTAGCTAAACTTTTCTGGGCTAAAGATATTAAAATTTCATTTTCTGGTCAAAATCCACAAACTTATTTATTGTTTAAAGACCAAAAATCGATTCAAAACAATTTCAACAATCTTAAAAATTTATTTGAAAGATTAGGATTTCCTAAAGATGAAAATATAATTTCAAAAAGGAAAAAAGTTAGATACTTGTTGTACAGAAATGTTCAAATCGATGTATTAACTGATTTTATTGAGGATTATAAAATAGACGTTCCTTCAATAAATAATCAAGTAATA
>JAIEMH010000200.1 GCA_019752245.1 Flavobacteriaceae bacterium | reverse complement strand
CTTGAATTTATGATAAGTCAAACTCACATTACAACTCGTGCATTGCGGAATATAACCACAAGTCATGCATTCTAAAACTGGTGAAAACCCGCGTCTGTTTTGAAATAAAATCACTTGTTCACCCAAGGTCAAGGCTTCTGTAATGGCTTCAATTAAAGTAAAACTAAAATGACCTTTCATTCTTTTTTTGAAATAATTTTCTTTTAAATCTACCAATTCCACTTCGGGTAAAGGAGCTTTTCCAAAACGTTCCGATATAGAAATCATTCCAAATTTTCCAGATTGTGCATTGAAATAAGTTTCAATACTTGGTGTTGCCGAACCCAATAAAACTTTAGCTTTTTGGGCTTGTGCCAAAACTATAGCGGCATCTCGAGCATGATATCTTGGTGCTGGATCTTGTTGTTTAAAAGTTTGCTCGTGCTCTTCATCAATAATGATCAATCCCAAATTAGAAAACGGTAAAAATAAAGATGACCTTGCTCCTATTACAATTTTAGCTTTATCAGAATTTTCTAAAACTTGATTCCAAACCTCAACGCGTTCGTTATTAGAATATTTAGAATGAAAAACTGCCACTTGATTTCCGAAATATGAAGTTAACCTTGAAACTAGTTGTGTTGTAAGCGCAATTTCTGGAAGTAAGTACAAAACCTGTTTGCCTTGAGCAATAAATTCTTCAATTAATCTAGTATAAATTTCGGTTTTACCCGATGATGTAACGCCATGAAGCAACGAAACTTCCTTAGTTGTAAAACTGTCTTTAATTTCGATAAAAGCCTTTTGTTGGGCTTCGCTTAAAGTTAAATTATTATTAGTCTTATTTTTATCAAAATTCACTCTGTCTTCTTGAATATAGTATTCTTCAAATATATTTTTATCTACAAGTGCTTTTACAATTGTAGTAGAAACTTGAGAAACTTCTGTTAATTGTTTTACAGAAATTGGCTTTTTTTCTCGAGCATTTATCTGAAAATAATGCATCAAAACTTCTTTTTGCTTTGCTCCTTTTAATGAATCTAACAAAGTCATCAAACTTTCATCTGACGCATATTCTTCGTGCAAACGAATATAACGAATTAACTTAGGCTTATATTCATCGAGCATTTCTTCTTGAAGTGAAAGCACATTTTTGTTCAGTAATTTTTGAACTACTGGAAAAATATTCTTCTTATTGAGAATTGCCATTATATCTTGTACTTTCAACGAACTTTGATGCTGAAGCGCTTCAAAAATTAAAAATTCTTCATCAGACAATTCGCTTTCATTTATTGTATCGCCTTGTTTTTGAGATATTATAGTTTCACTTTCTAGTATAAAAGCTGATGGCATCGCACAACGAAAAACATCACCAATATTGCACATATAGTAAGACGCAATCCATTGCCAATGCTGAATTTGGAATTCATTAGCAATAGGTTTTTCATCCAAAATTTGATGAATTTCTTTGGCTTCGTATAATGTTGGAGGATTTTGATGAATATCTAAAACCAAACCTGTATAAATTTTACTTTTCCCAAACGGAACTGCAACTCTCATTCCTTTTTTGATATAATGATACTCTGCTTCAGAAACGCTGTAAGTGAACGTTTTTGGCAAGGATAGCGGTAAAATTACTTCTATGAAATACATTTTGAAAATAAAGAATAAAGAGAATAGAAAATAGATGAAGGAAAATGAAACTAACTAATTATTTCACTCGATACCAATATTGTGTTCGTCCAAAAAGAGAAATTCCTATGTAACCACGTACTTTTAGTTTATCGTTTCCTTCAAGGTTTATGTAACACTTATATACTTTTCCGTTTTTGGGATCTAAAACTTTTCCACCGTTGTATTCGTCACCATCTTTTTTTAATCCTTTGATGAAAGTCAATCCTAATATGGGTTTGTCTTTATCTGCACCTTCACACAAAGTGCATTTTTTATGTCGGTGTTCTGCTTCTAGAATTTCTACAATTTTACCATAGTACTTGCCTTCTTTTTCATAGATTTCTACAACTCCTTTGGCTTTTCCGGTTTCATCATCAATGGTTTTCCATCGTCCAACAACCGTTTGAGAAAACGCCAATTGACCGTAAAGAATTCCTAAAAACAAAATTACAATCTGCTTATTCATAAGTTGATACATTTTTAATTCCTTTAGAATTCTCTTGTTTTCTTAGTCGGTGAATTGTTGCGTTCAACTCGAAGCCCAAAAGTAAAATCATGCTGTTTATCCAAATGTAAAACATTACAACTAATAACGTTCCGATTGAACCATAAAGTTCATTGTATTTTGAAAATCTTACTACCCAAATCCCGAAGAAATAGGATGATAAAATTATTAAAATTGTAGTAAAAACAGCACCAATAGATATAAAAGAACGTTTAGATTCTTGCTTTGTTCCAAACTTAAATAATATGGAAGTTGTAATTAAAATCATAGCTATCAAGAAAATATAACGTCCCATTTCTATAAGCGGAATACTATCTGATAATACATCTTGAATTTTAGTTTTCTGAATAAAAACCTCAAATATTACAATGGTTGCCACAGTAATTATTAATATCAACGACAATAAAATAGACATCGCTAATGCTATAAAATATTGACGAAAATACTTGCGCTTTAAAGTTACGTGATGCGAACTTTCAAATCCGCCAAGAACAGCATTTACACCATTTGCCATTAAAATAATTGCCATAAAGAAACCTGTAGATATCAATCCAGAGTGACTGTTGTGGAGAATATCATTGATAATTTTAGAAATTGCATCATAGGTAGTTGGCGGAACACTTTGCTGCACAAATCCCATAAAATCTTCTTGAAAACCATCAATTGGAATGTACGGAATTAAGTTCAAAATAAAAAGTGCAAACGGAAACAATGCCATAAAAAAACTGAATGCAATAGCTGTTGCTCGATAAGAAACTGCGCCTTCAATAATACCAATGAAATACAACTCCAACAAGTCATACAAAGACAATCCATAAAGCCAAGGAAGTTTTATTCTCTTTCCCAAAAGAATAAGTTGCCTTAAAACTGGAATCTT
>JAIEMH010000403.1 GCA_019752245.1 Flavobacteriaceae bacterium | reverse complement strand
GTTGGCTACAGAAGTTTTGTAGAATTATCTGAAGACGCCAAAATTGATGCCATTGTAAATGTCAATTGGCTTGGAGTAGTCAAAGTTTGTCGTGCTTTTATTCCGCATTTTCGCCAACAAATGAAAGGTCAGTTTATCAATATTACTTCAATTGCCGGATTGGTTAATTTGCCTTTAGGAAGTTTTTATCAACCAACACAGCAAGCTGTAGAGAGATTTTCTGAATGTATGGCTTATGACTTGTTGAACTTTAATATTAGCGTAAGCACAGTTCAATTTGGAAATGCGCCGTCTAATTTTCAGAAAAATATTTCTAAATGCGAAAAATCTTCTATTGAATCCTATAACGAAATGATGAATAGCATTGATGGAATTATGAACAGAAAAACTTGTGATAACCATGATTTATCAAAATCAATTTTAGATAAGTTGTATAAAATTGCAGAAAATCCATCAAAAGGTTTTAAAAAATATGCGATAGGATTTGATGCGAATCTGATGAAAAACCTCAGAAGATTTCTTGGATATAGATTATTTGATAGACTTATTAGAAGATATGTTTTAAGCAAATAAATAATTGTATTTCTCTTTAAAAGAAACTATTTTTGCACGATACAACAACACATACTACAATGAACACAATAACTACAACCAATTTTAATTTTCCCAATCAAAAATCGGTTTATCGCGGTAAAGTAAGAGAAGTTTATAACATTAATGATGATTTACTTGTTATGGTTGCTACCGATAGACTTTCGGCTTTTGACGTGGTTTTACCAAAAGGAATTCCTTATAAAGGACAAATTTTAAATCAAATTGCAACAAAATTCATGGAATTAACCCAGGATATTGTTCCAAATTGGTTAATTGCAACGCCAGATCCAAATGTAGCAGTCGGACATTTATGCGAACCTTTTAAAGTAGAAATGGTTATTCGTGGTTATCTCTCTGGTCATGCAGCACGTGAATATGCACTCGGAAAAAGAGCTATTTGCGGTGTAACAATGGAAGAAGGATTGAAAGAAAACGATAAATTTGCAACTCCAATAATTACACCTACAACTAAAGCAGAGAACGGCTCGCATGATGAAGATATTTCTCGTGAAGCTATTTTAGAATACGGAATTGTTAGTGAAGAAGATTATTTGGTTCTAGAAAAATATACTCGTGCATTGTACCAAAGAGGAACAGAAATTGCTTCAAGCAGAGGTTTAATTTTGGTTGATACAAAATATGAATTTGGAAAAACAAAAGAAGGAGTTATTGTACTAATTGACGAAATTCACACACCAGATTCATCACGATATTTCTATGCTGATGGTTATCAAGAACGCCAGGACAATAATGAAGAACAAAAACAATTGTCGAAAGAATTTGTGCGTCGTTGGTTGATAGAAAACGGATTTCAAGGAAAAGAAGGACAGCAAATTCCTGACATGACGGAGGAATATATTGAAACTGTTTCTGAACGATATATTGAATTGTATGAAAATATTTTGGGAGAAAAGTTTGTAAAAGCTGATATTTCAAATATTGATGAACGTATAGAAAAAAATGTATTAGAATTTTTGAAGTAGATTTTTTTTCATAATATAACTAAAGCCATGAGAAATCATGGCTTTTTTATTTTTTAAATTTTTTTTGTAACAAATTTAGTTTGTTATCGTCTTATTATTATAACCATAAATTATTTATAATCATTAAAGTAGTAAATTAATTTAAACGCGTAGCTATCTACTATGTAATACAAGGTATTATCTTTAAGAAATTAGATAAAAAACAATCAAAAAATAAAATAAATCATCAATCATCAACAAATTTAAAAACAAATCATCATGAACAAATCAATCATTTATTTAGGACTTTTATCTGCGATGTTTATCAATTCATCGTTTGCTGGAAATGTTGCAAGTGAGCAACAAAATCTTGAAACAGAATTTTCAAGAGTAGAAACAACATCAGGTTTAAATTCAGTTACCAATAGTAATTTGCAAAAACCTATTGTAAATATAGAATCAGAATCTGAAATAAAAGAATCGGTGGCTGTTTTATCGTCTAATTATAAAAAATCAATTGAAGAAACCATTGAAGACGATAAAAAAATTACTGAGAGTCAAGAAATGCCTTTTCAACCTTTATATTTAGGAACTACAATTGAAGACATTATTAGAATTGATAATCAAATTATTGAAAGTACTATTTTTAACGAAGTTGCTCCTTTAGATTTTGAGTTAATTAATAAATCTAAAAGTGCACTAAATAATTTCGAGTTTAAAAGCAAAGATGCTTTGAAATCATAATTTAAAGCTACAAAAAAGTCCCAAGACAATTAAGTTTTGGGACTTTTTTTTCATTACAACTAACCTCAATAACTTGTAATATCGCCAGAACCGTTAACTTTTTTATCAACACTTTCTGGTTTACCTTTATAACTAATATCACCGCTTCCTGCCACTCTTGCAGTTAATTTATTGGTACAATTTACTTTTAAATCACCAGAACCTGCAACTGTTGCTTCGGCATTTTGAGCTTCTAATTTAGAACAATCCAAATCGCCTGAACCTGCAACTTTAGCTATCAAATTGGTTGAAGTGCCTGTAACATTCAAGTCACCAGATCCAGCTAACGCCACTTTTAGATTTGGGCTATTAACTTCAAAATTTCCATCGCCTGAACCAGCAAAATTAATTTCAAAATTTTCGGCATTAATACTATTTTTAGTTTCAATATCACCTGAACCAGTAAAACTGACTTTACTAATTTTCTCAAAAGGAATTGTAATTGAGATTTGTCTATGACCATTTTTGAATGAAACATTTTTGTCAATTTGAATTTTCAATTGGTTTCCATCAACTTCGGTTTTAACATATTCTAAAAGGTTTTCATCGCCTTCTAGCGTAATTGTTCCTTCTTTTCCAGCAACTAAATCTACTCTGAATGAACCAGCAACAGCTATTTCATCATATTCTGAAGTTGATCTTGTAATGGTAGTTTTTTTTCCGTCTCCTTCAACTTTATTGTTTCCCCATTTTTGGGCATTTGCCATTGAAATG
>JAIEMH010000049.1 GCA_019752245.1 Flavobacteriaceae bacterium | reverse complement strand
AAACACAGGAAGTACACAACTATATTCTTTAAGTGATTTTAAACCGCGTTATGATTTAGATATTAGAAAAGGTTATTTAAAAGGAAGATTTGGTGCAATTCCATTTCTTGCTCATTTAGAAGATTTAAATTGGGAAAATCATGATGCGTAAGAAAAGAGGTTACACTAGAGAGGTTCCTTTAGAATTAGTTAGAGATTATAAACTATTTGCAATCGCATGTGAAGGAAGTAAAAGAGAACCAGAATATTTTAAAATTCTTCGTTATCTATCTAAAAAAATAGCTGTTGATGTTATAGAAGATATAGTTAGTGAAGAAGAAGCTCTTTCTATTAACCCAAATAAATCAGCACCAAAATGGGTCTTAGATAGAGCTGTTAGATACATAGAAAAAGAAGGCTTAAATAACGATGATGACCTATGGATTGTTATGGACGTTGATAGATGGTCCGAAGAACAATTAAGAGAAGTTGCGTCATATTGTGACCAATTTCCTAATTGGAATATTGTAATAAGTAATCCTTGTTTTGAGGTATGGCTTTATTTTCACAAAAAATCAGATATAAATGTTTCTAAATCTGAAAGTTGCAATGACTTTAAAACCGAAATTTCAACTCTAGAAAAAGGAGGTTATCATCCTATTAAGTTTTTACCATACTTTGCTGATGCAATAGTTAATGCAAAAAATGCAGATAGCGACAAAAATCATTTTATCCCGAAAATAAAAGAAACAAAAGTATATCAATTAGGAGAGGCAATAATAGAAGTTATTGGAAAAAATGATTTTGAAAAGTTTATAAGTTTAACTCTTCCTAAATTTGAAGCAGAAAAAAATATAAAGCTTAAAAAGAAAGTTAATTAAAAAAAATAGTTCTGCTTATAACAGCGTTAGCTGTTGCATCACTATAACTTTTAAAATAAATTCTCAAAAATCATTTAAAATAAACCTCGTTTAGTGACTTCCAATCGAGGCTTATTTTTTAGTTAACGTTCAAAGTTGTAAAATTTTGATTGCTTAAAAATTATTTTTGACTTTTGGAATAGATGGATTGTGTTTTATGTCCTTTAATTTGAGAGTGAAGTTTTATGAATGGATGAGAGATTATTGAAAGGGTTGGAGAAAGTGATGGAAGCTAGGTAGCATCTTTTTTTTTTTATAACTTCAGGATTGTCAAGTGATAAATAGGTTGATAGCATAGCGGTTAAAGCTCTATTAATGCGACTTTTGAACCTGTCCAGTTTTGTTTCACCTTGGGATTGACTTGTGATTTTTCTTTTGGTTCTTTATTTTCCATAACTAATAGTCTATCTTCTAAATAAACTTGAATTAAATCATGTGCCATAATCTTAGCCACTTTGAAATCATGTGATGTTGAAAAAGTATGATCTACTTCAAAATAGAAACTATCTAAAGTTAATTTTATATCAAATTTCCCTCTTGTGAAATACTTGTGGTCAAGATAATTACTTCCTGTTCGATAATATATATAAAAGTCTAAATTGTTATCGAAATATCTTTTTAATTTTTCTAATTCGTGGTTTAAATATTTCTATAAAATGCGTTCTCCACCATGCGGTTTTTTGGTTTCTATTTTAAAAATTGCATTATAATAGATTAGTTTTGAAGTGAATTTAGGTTTTATGTTTTTGAAGAAATCTATTTCTTGTTCTTCAGATTTTGACTTTTCTTTTTCGAAGATTACTTTTAACTTTTCAATTGAGTTAATAATTACATTGATTGCATTTTCACTTCTCAATATTGGATCATCTATTTCTAAATCAGTGAAATTTAATTGTTCATTTAATTTAGATAGTAGTTGTGTGGCTTTACTGTTCAAATTAGAAATCTATTTTGTTTATATTTTTTAAAATAAAGTTAAAACGAAACACCAGTCAATTAATTGCTGGTGTTTAGCTTTAAGACTGTAAATTTGATTTAAACCATTATTCTAATTCGAACTTAACTACAATAGCTCCTTTACCCAATGCTGCAGCAAGACCAGTAGGATTGTCTATTTTTCCTAAACGTGTATAAGAATAGGTCGCATTAAAACTTTTGTAAAAAACCACTAAATAATTATCTCTGTAAAGCATTAAATCACCATTTTCAATATTTATATTGGGAATAGCATTAGTTGGTAATGAATTTGAAAACTGGAAGTACTTTTCATTACCATTTAGTTCGCTCATATTAATTGTTAGTGGTAGTATTGTTTTAAGTGCACTTGCTGTTGGGTTGTCGTAAAGAGTAGCTTTAAAAACAGTAGCACCTATGGTTATTTTCATTTTTTTATCTAAATTTAAATTCTTGTCATTGTTTTGTACTCTCGTGCGGTCCTGATTATTGCAACTTGCAATACTTCCAGAAAATGAATTAAGGACCATCATAGTAGCTATTATGTATTTCATAGCTATCGTTTTAAATTAGAATGTTGTAGCATCAATTACAAAACGGTATCTTGCTTCTTTATTTACAACTTTTTTCCACGCGTCATTTATTTCATTTGCAGTAATAATTTCAATTTGTGGCAGTATATTATTTTGGGCACAATAATCGATCACTTCTTGAGTTTCTGGTATTCCACCTATTAAAGAAGCATTAAAATTTACTCTATTGAAAATCATGTGGAAATTATTTAGTGATAAATGACCGTTTATAGGCATACCCACTTGAGTAAAATTTCCATAAGGCTTAACACAATTGGCATAAGAAGCCAAATCATAATCATAAGGAACTGTAGAAAGCATGTAGTCTAACTTCCCTCTGTAAGGGTTCAACTTTTCCATGCTATCTACGATAATTACTTCTTTGGCACCGAATGAAAGAATATCGGCTTTTTTATCGGCAGTTGTTGTAAAAGCGTATACTTCCGCACCTTTTGAAACGGCTAATTTAACTGCAATGTGCCCTAATCCTCCAATTCCAATAATTCCAACTTTATCTCCTTTTTTAAAGTCTTCTCTCATTAAAGGAGAATAAGTAGTTATACCAGCACATAATAACGGCGCGGCATATTTTAAATCTAGATTATTTGGAATTTTGATAGCAAAATGTGCTTTCACAACAATGTTGTTAGCGTAACCA
>JAIEMH010000290.1 GCA_019752245.1 Flavobacteriaceae bacterium | reverse complement strand
GCAAGCGCAACAAGCAATCGGTAAATTTATCAGAATGAGGCAAAGACCTTCCGTCATGTTTAGACGTGTAATAATCGCTAGAATGCAAGGATATATAATGAAAAACAGCATGAAAACCGTTTTCTTTTAAAGTGTTAATGACTTTTGTTCGGTGTTCAATATCTTTAGTGACAATATAAAACATGTGACCATTGTTGGTAGCATATTTTGGAAGAGAAGGAAGCTTAATAGAAGTAGAATTCAAATTTGAAATTCCTTTGTAATATTCGTTCCAAAGCATTTTTCTTTTGGTTTGTATGGTCTCGATAGTCTCAATTTGTGCCCAAAGAAAAGCAGCAATAACTTCTGACGGCAAAAAAGAAGAACCTGTATCTACCCAACCATATTTATTAACTTCACCTCTAAAAAACTCAGCCCTATTGGTTCCTTTTTCCCAAATAATTTCGGCTCTATGGGTAAAGCGATCATCATTGATAGCCAACATACCGCCTTCTCCTGAAATAATATTTTTGGTTTCATGAAAAGAAAAAGCAGCCAGATGTCCTATACTTCCTAAAGGTTTTTGGGTACCATTTTTATCAACATAAAAACTGTCAATGGCTTGCGCAGCATCTTCAATTACTAGCAAATTATATTTGGCAGCAAGTTCCATAATTTTGTCCATATCACAAGCAACACCTGCGTAATGAACCGGAACAATAGCAACGGTTTTATCAGTAATCAAGGCTTCAATTTTATCGGCATCAATATTGGGATTATCTTCGTAAGAATCGGCAAAAACAATTTTAGCACCTTGCCTTACAAAAGCGATAGCGGTAGAAACAAACGTAAAACTAGGCACAATAACTTCATCGCCTTCTTTAATATTGGCCAACATAGCACACATTTCAAGAGCATCTGTGCACGAGGTTGTCAAAAGCGCTTTCTTAAAACCATACTGTTCTTCAAAAAAGGCTTGACACATTTGTGTATATTTTCCGTTTCCAGATAGTTTGCCTGATTGTACTGCATCATAAATATAATGCGTTTCTTTTCCTGTTAAAAAAGGTTTGTTAAATGGAATCATAAATTTTCTTATAAATTAATAGTACGTGAATCTACACCTCTGTCTTTCGCCGGATTACCCATCATAACCGCAAAATCTTCAACACTTTTAACAACATTTGAAGCAGCACTAATTACACATCCTTTTCCTAAAACAATATTATTTCTAATGGTACTATTCAAACCAATAAACGCCTGCTCTTTAACCAAAACATTTCCTCCAATAGCACAATGACTTGTAATGGTAACATGATCTTCAATAATCATGTGATGAGCGATATCATTATTTACCCATATCAACACATTATTTCCAATCTTACAAAATGGCATTAGGGTATTGGACTCCATAATAAAGGTGTTTTCTCCAACTGTCAAACAAGGCCAAGAAGCTGACTTAGAAGAAACATAGCTAGCTAACGTATAACCTTTTTGTTTAGCCTCTTCATATTTTCGCTTTCTATTTTCATTTAATTTTGAATAACCAATAGCGATAAAAATTTCATAGTCTGCAACAGAAAAATTATTTTCAACTTCTTCAAACGGAACAATAGGCAACCCAAGATAGGTATCGGTATCCATATATTCTTTATCCAGAGTAAAAGCGACTACCTCATAAGCACTATCATTAGTGAAATAATAATTTGATAATTCTGCCAACTCTCCTTTTCCGAAAATGATTAGCTTTTTATTTTTATTCATAAATATTCTTTATTACTGCGTTAGGTCTATTTTGAACTTGCTTAAAAATTTTAAATATATAAATACCTATCAACCCCAAAAAAGTGGAGATAATGCCTAATATCAAAACATTCAAAGTAATTAAAGACGTCCAACCCAATTGTACGGTAGCGCCATAAAGTACTTTCTTTATCATGAAATAAACAATAGCCAAAAGACTGCCAATGGTTATAAAAATTCCTGTGTAAAATAGATATTCAAGTGGTTTTCCTGAAAAGGAAGTGATGGCCTGTATCATTAATTCCATTCTTTTTCTGGTACTATAAGTACTAGCACCTTGACGTTGCTTTTTAGCAACCGAAAGTCCCAATTGATTAAATCCAACCCAATACATCATACCGCCTAAAAACAAATTAGCATCGCCCAGCATAAGCAAACTATCAACATAGTTCCTGGTCATCAATCGCTCAGTAAGAATATTTTTAGGAATGCGAACATCTGAAAATTTATTTATAGCCCACCAAAATATCCTACCGCCTATTTTTTCTACAAACCTTCCTTTTCGCTCTTCTTGAAATCCATAAACCACATCCAATGTAGTATCGTTAGACATTGCAGTAAAACACTTTTTTAAAAAACTCGGACGAACCTCCAAATCATTATCAATCAAAAAAACATATTCGCCTTTTGAATGTTCCAATCCAACTTGCATAGCATAATGATGCCCAAAATTTCTAGACAAATCAATAATCTTGATTTGAGGAACCGACAATCTTTTTTGCAACAAAAAAAGAAGTGAATCATCCGGAGAACCATCATTCACAAAGATAATTTCAAAATCGTCACAATTAATCTCGTCAAGAACGGCAATAGTTTCAGACAAAAATTCATCTAAAAAACGGCTGGATTTATACAATGTTGAAACTACAGATAATTTCATTTACTTATATTTATTGGTTAAACACTAGGTGCAAAAGCAATTTCTTTTTTTTCATTTAAAATAAAGCTCATAGATTCAGGCCCACAATTAAATAAAACATCAAAAATAGAAACATAGTGATTAAAATCTCCATGAAGTTGTTTATACTCTTTATATTCATATACAATATATTCTAATCCAATATTAGATTTTTCAAATTTTTCTAATACTATATAATCTTTTGCAGCAGGTCCTGATAAATAATGAGTTGCATTAATTAACTCACATATTTCAATTAGCTTATCGTCTTTTACTCCATTTGTAATTAAATCTTTTGAATTCAAAAATTCTGTATTAATACCCAAAATTCTAGAAATTTTTTCTATAATGAAAATATTTGGTCTAAGACACCCGAGAAAAGCGACGGAGTCGAACAATGAGTGAGTATATCAGTAATCCG